>JAZRYU010000060.1:0-20261 GCA_045600885.1 Prevotella sp. | reverse complement strand
AGAGAACTCTTATCGTAACGATACAAACGATGGTACTCCGCTTGATACCAGCAAGAGTATTGATGATAACGATGATCAGAAAACTCTCTATGGAAAATATGAAAACTGTCTGCACCATATCTACCGTGACATTCTCTACATCGCTCTTAAGGAAGGTAACGCTTGGGATCATATTACAAACAAGTGTCTTGACGAAGGTCACACTGATCAGGAACTCTTCCGTAACGGTGGTGACGAGTTCGTAAACGGTAAGACTTACAACAAGGCTGACTACATGGGTATTCAGGGAACTCCTTGTTTCATCGAGTTCAGTAAGCTTTCTACTATCGACCGTATCGGTGTGAACCGTAACCTTACTTACTCCTTCTACACTGAGTATATCAACGAGCTTGGTATGATGAAGCCTAACACCCGCTTCCGTGTAGTTGGTAGTCCTTCAGGTGCTAAGGTGGCTAACGCTGGCGATTATAATGGCAACTGGGCTTCATACGATGGTGCCATCGCTATGACTTACGGTGGATGGATGAACTCAGAAGGTGGTTCTACTTATAAGAAGTATGATGATAATGAAACTACCGATGCATGGACAGACCTCGGCGTTATCAACTACGAGCCTAACAACTCTGCTATCCACTTCAAGACTTGGGGTAACATGCCAACTGCACAGGCTAAAACAAATTCTGTTGCTGCCATCGATGGCTTCCCTGTAGTTTCACTTCTCGACACAGAGGCACGAAGCGGTAGCTTGCTGCCTTCAAGCCTTGCTCCTCAGGTAGCAAAGACAGAAAATGGTGTGGACTATGTTGCACACACAGTTAAGGACGAAACCACTGGTGTGGACAAGACTGTCTATGTCCCTAACTACGTTCCTCAGTGTGATGGTGAATACATGGTTCCTACTCAGTCTAATCCTTACAAGCCAAACATCACTCCATGGTCTCTCCCATCACGTGGTGGATATGCTAAGTTCGAGCCTTCTCTTCCTGGTGTTCTTAATATGAACGTGGTTCAGAATGGTGATCATGATTACTATATTGCTGATGAATTTGGTAACCTCGTTGACCAGAGCACTATCTTCTCAAAAACAGGTATGGGACAGGAAATCGACAAGACTAACGGTCACTACAGAATTGCAAAAACTGACTATGTGAAGCATTCTCTGAATGTTGAGCCTGGTAAGACTTACTACATCTTCTCTAATACTACAGGTCTCGGTATCGCTGGCTTCTACTTTGAGCCATACGTTAACCACAATAATACGGAATTCGGACGTTTCTATGTTGGTGTAAATGAGGTGGCATACAAGCTGAAGGCTGGTGATGCATACGCATTGCCATCAGGTGTAAATCATACAGAGACTATTACAAGCCCAGGTGTTAATGGAAATGATGTCAATTATACCATCAAGTACTCAAACAAGGCCGTGAAGGTTAATCTCCGTCGCGCATTCAACGCTAACCAGTGGGAGACAATCTGTTTGCCATACTCTATGAACCAGGTACAGATGGAGAAAGTGTTCGGTCCTGGCACTCGCGTCGTTCTCCTCCGTGACGTTCAGGATAGGGAACACTCAGTTGACAACAAGGAAACATGTACTCTGATCTGTCATGAGAATCAGGACATCATCGCAGGTTATCCTTACCTTATCCGTCCTACCAAGGCTGTTCCAAACGGAGTTGAAACAATTTCTTCTCTGCCAGAGACGAATGCAACTCCTTCTCTTGTTCTTGTAAACAGTGCAGGTGTAAACACTAACTCATACGCAGACAAGACATACGGCGGTATGACAAACTGGATATTCCAGGGACACTATGGCGGTACAGCAGATGTAGCCAATGGTTCATACGTTGTTAAGAACGGTGCTTTGTGCAAGGTTGTTAATACAAATGGACAGACAACAACTATCAGCGGCTATCGTGCTTGGATGCAGAATGTGGCTTCAACTGCCAATGCAAGAATTGCACGTTTCGTAGGTGCAGATGGCGTTGTTGAAGAAGAGGATGCAACAGCTATTGATGAAATCAACATCGACCAGATGCTTGAGCAGCAGGGGATCTTCGCAAAGAAGGCTACTGTTTACAACGTGAACGGTCAGATTGTTCGTCAGAATGCAGACAACCTCAACGACCTTCCAAAGGGTATCTATATCGTTAACGGAAAGAAGTACATCATTAAATAATATAGGGTAAGAATATATGAAAAGATTATATTTCGCTCCAGAAATAAAAGTTATTTGTGGTGTATGCGAACCACTTCTGACAAGAGCCAGTGAGGATATCCAGAGTGTTGATAATAATGGTGATAACGGCGGTAGTACGTTGGGTGATACTCCTGGCGTTAACTACGGTGAAGACTATGGAGGAGGTAACCTCAATGATGGCAACTTGGAATAAACGAAAGCCGTTTTAATCAACAAAGAATTGTTTGTTTATTTTATTTATATGATGAAAGTGCCGCAGATCTTCCGCGAGGAAGGCTCTGCGGCAACTTTTTTAGTGTGACCTTTTTCCCTTTAGGAACACATGATTATTACAAAGGAATAGAAAATTTTCCCTTTGGATTCCGATTCGCTTCCCTATGGATTACGCCCCGCTTCCCTATGGATTACGACTGAAAAGTTTTGGGGATTTGGTGTTATAAGCCAAAATAAATAAGATTTATTTTGTATTTCCCTTTTTTTTGTGTAATTTTGCACGGTAAAAAACTATAAAGATGAAAAAAGAATACGTGAAACCGAGGATCTCTGTTATCCAGCTCAGCTTGCATTATCGGTTGATGGGGTTGAGCGATCCGGAAAATCCGAAAATTGATGTTGAGGATGATGATAATCTTGAGTTGTAACGAGTTTCCAGAAGTTAATCTATTTAAGTATATGAAAATCACAAAGAAATATTTGGCGACAATGGTTGTCGCTCTTTTACCTTATCTGCTGTCGGCGCAGACAGTGAAGGATTATTTTGGCCAGACACCTGACCTTAAGGTTAGTGGTAAGGAGTTTGTTGACCCTAACGGAAGACCTGTCACGCTGCATGGTGTTATGGATACTCCAAACTCATACTTCAATGGTGGAAGATGGGGATGGGCTGACTATCAGAATCCAAGTGGTTGGATTCAGCCATGTCGAAACTATTTCACAAAGGTTTTTGATGCGATTACCAATACGGAGAATGGTACTTACTGTAACCTTTTCCGTCTTCATCTTGACCCTGCATGGCTACGTGACAACAGCATCACTGCAAGTGGTTTCACAGAGCTTTCAGCCCAGGACAAGACGGCTACGGATCCTCATGGGCTTGAGGTGAAGGATGAGGCAAACATTATTCATTTCTCATCACAAAGATTAAGAACGATGCTGGAGTCTCTCTATATTCCTATTCTGAAAGATGCTCTTGCCCATGGTTTGTATGTTGTGGTTCGTCCTCCTGGTGTTTTTCCTCACGACGTGACTATTGGTGATTACTACTATGATTATCTGTTGACAGTCTGGGATATTATCTCAAGTAATAATGATATAAAAGCTAACTCGGGAAAGATTTTCCTAGAGTTAGGCAATGAGCCTGTGCGTATCTGGCAGAAAGGGAAAACTAACTTCGCTGCAACGGACAAAGCGAGAGGGGATGCATACACGGCGGAAGGTCTTGCTGTGAATTCCAGTGTGTTAGCTGACTATTTTCAACCGATAGTCAATAAGATTCGTGCGAATGGTTTCAGGGGTATTCTTCTCCTTCCAGGTTTGAATTTTCAGGCAGATTACCGTAGTTACAGTAAGAAGGCAATCTCTGACGATAATTTCGGCTATGCGGTTCATAACTATCCTGGTTGGTATGGCGGTTGGGACGCAAATCAGACGGAGGCACAGTTTATATCTACTTTTGAGGCTCAGGTGCCGGTTGATCAAAAGCCTGTCATAATAACTGAAGTTGACTGGAGTCCAGAGTATTCTGAAGGAAAATCTCATGTAAACGAATATGGTGTGGAGACGAGAGCAAACTATGGTACATGGGCAACAGGTACAACGAGTGGTACAACTTCTGGCGTACTTTTCCAAACGACTCAGAATGTGGGTTGGGGTAGTCGATATAAGTCTCTTATTGATAAGCATACAAATATCTCATGGACACTGCAAGGTACTTCCACATACGTGAATATGGATAAGTACATTGCAAATGGAACGGTGGAGCCTGCTTTCCTTGATTTGATGAAAGCTGATGGCTATCCAGATGCGCGTCAGGCTTGTTCAGGTTCATGCTTTGACTGGTTCAGGGAGTATGCGTGTGGAGGTCGCTTGCCACGCAACAAAATGCAGGCCGGTGATTTCTTCGTACATTCTACGAAAGAGGTTACAGATGCGGTAAGTCTGCTTAATGGCAAAACATTTGTTGTAACTGATGCTGAAGGTGAAAAGATATTCTCAATAGGACAGAAAGAAAATCGATGGGATGTTATGCCGATGGATATCTCAAGTTTGGAGAATACTACGGAGCAGTATCCATATGTGAAGTTTGAGAAGGTGGCAGCAAAAGGGGATGATGTGTTTACTCTCCGTCTATATAATGGTGATGATGTTGCATTTAGAGTGTGGACAGATGCACAAGGCTATTTGAACTTCCAGACAGGAACACAAACCACAATTTTTGCACTTGGTCTTGGTGAGAATAGTCAATATGGACAGGATGGCAATAACCTTGGACTTTGGAAGGTTTCGTACGAATCAGGTAAAGGCTATGTTCTTGAGAATCTGGGACGACAGGGTGAATATCTTTCTCCTGCAAGTGGTGCTCCGTTGGCAGAGAAGACATACGTGCGTCTTTTTACTGATTTCGGAAAAGTTGAGTTTGAGCCTGAGGTGGTTGATGCAAGTACAGAGACTACTTTCGGAGCAGATAAACTTGACGGTAAGTCGTTTGTACTAACAGATAAAAACGGCGAATATATATTCGGCAACAACAATCAGGATCTTTTCTCCCAGAAGATTGAAGATGTGGCAAATATGAATCTGTTCTATCCATGCGTGAAATTCACAAGGGTTACTGACGCGCAAGGTTGCGGTGTGGAAGGTAATCTATATACCATACAAATGCAGAATACTAATGGGGATTTCCTGTCTGTATATGGTTTGCAAGGATATTTGAATTTCCAACCAAGCGGTAATACTGTTTTTGCCATGGATAAAACCAATACTTTTGACGGTAAGTCCAACAAGTATGGTCAAGACTGTGACTATGGTGCACTGTGGAAAGTGGATTATGTGGAAGGTAAGGGCTTCATGATTATGAATGTTGCACGTAGGATGTATCTTACTCCGTCGGATGCAAAGCCGCAGGCAGATGAAACTTACGTGCGCTTGTTTGAAAATTTTGGAGTAAGTACAGAGAATGCGACGGCAACGGGTAAGGGTACCGATATAAAGGAGATCCCTTACCAGACTTGGACTGCACCTAAAGATGGTGTGAAGCAGAGTGATTTCAATGGCGCGTACAGCAATATTGGCACAGATGCTTCAGGAGGTCGTTTGATAGTCGGAGACGGTAATGTTGGTTACCTTAACTATGCGGATCTCTCTGCTTATTCTCGTATGGTAATAAAAGGAACTGGTCAGGCTCGAATCTTGATGAACAGATTGGTCAATGAAGGAAAGGCAGAGGATGGAAACCTCATTGATTTCACGGTTGATATCTCTCCTGAAGGAAAAGAGATTGACCTTACAAAATATCAATTTGTACATCTGAATGCAATCAAGGCTCCATGGGGAAATGCAGTAACAAGAATCACTTCGATCACTCTATATAAAGATGGAGATATTGCGGATTATAATCTTCATGGTTCTGGCGTTGAGCAGCAGTCGTTCCTTGATGCTTTAGCTGATGCGGATGCAACTGTTATTGATGCTACAGGCATGACAAATACAGTTAACCGAGGCTTGCGAAGCGCAAATCCTAACTGCTTGTTTATTCAAGGAGCTGGCAATCTGCTGGATGGTACTCAGAACCTTGTGACTAAGAATGGCAACATCTATACTGCAGGAAACATCTCGCTATATGATGGCTTTGCATTCTTCAGTCCTATGGAAATCGCTTCTATGGCATCTTCATATTCACGTGATTTAGGGTCAACCCAGTGGGCTGCTGTAACTCTTCCTTTCGCAACAACAATGCCAGAGGGCGTAAATGCGTATGTGCTTTCAAAGGTAAGTGATGGCTCAATGACACTTAAGAAAATAGCAGAAGGAACGGTAATAGCCGCTAACCAACCATTTATTTACTATAAAGAAAATGCTGGTGAAACTGTTTTCAATGGAACTGGCATTGCTGCGACAATATCCGGTTACCAGCAATATCCGATAACAGGACTTGACGGATGGTTTATCTGTCAGTCAATGGAGAGGAAGATAATTGAGGATGTAACAACGGATGCGTTCTTCGGTCAGTATGATGTGTATGGCATCAGTGGCGATAAGTTCAAGCATGCAACGAAGAAGCTTACGACAAATCCTTTCCGCGCATTCTTCTTACATAAGAAAAGTGCAGGAGGTGCTGCGCCGGCATCGTTTGCAATTGTTGTAGAGGATGACGAGGAAGCTACTAATGGAATTCATAATTCTGCTTTCAGCATTCAGAATTCAGCATTTTATAACCTCAACGGTCAGAAGGTTTCGGAGAACTACAGAGGTATTGTGATAAAGAATGGCAGGAAGGTGGTAGTTAAGAATTGATAATTGATAATGGATAATTGATAATTGGGCTGCGCGGCAAATAATTCTGCATTATCCATTATCAATTAAATTGCATTTCTAACTCCAAGAGCCACGGATATCATCGATTCGGACAAAGTGAGGAATCGTGATATCCGTGGCTTTTTTGTGTCAGTACAGTAATGCAAATATGCAGAAAAATCAATGATTTTTGTTTATTCGTCAGAAAAAATGTAAATACGCGATAGAATAAATGAAAAGATCATACGAAATCCTGAATAGGATTGGATGGAAAACAAACCATTATATGCGCCGAGTACATGGTTTCTCCATTAAAAAGAAGCAAATCTGACAAAAATCTTAACAATAATATTCCTGTAAAGATTT
This sequence comes from Prevotella sp., assembly GCA_045600885.1. GTDB lineage: Bacteria > Bacteroidota > Bacteroidia > Bacteroidales > Bacteroidaceae > Prevotella. The sequence continues at coordinate 13,183 of JAZRYU010000060.1, read as the reverse complement.
CTGTCAGATTTACTTCTTTTTAAAACTTATAAGCGTGTCGCTGTTTTAAAGGGCATAAGTCCTTTTGTCCAGAGGCTTATTTCGCCTCTGAGAAGTACTTGCTGCGGAATGGTTTGGTGAGTTGTTCGCCTGTGAGCTCTACAACTGCTTTCTGCTTGATGTCCATTGACGATGCGCCGATCTTTACTTCGTATTTGCCTGGTGCAATGTTCCACTGGCGCTTGTCGTAATAGCCGAACTGCTCTGGAGAGAGGGTGAAGGTGACGGTCTTGCTCTCGCCAGCCTTCAGTGGCACGCGGGCGAAGCCTTGCAGCTGGATAGGCTTGAGGTTCTTGTTGCCCTCTGTTGGTGAGAGGTAGAGCTGTACGATTTCTGTTGCCCCCATCTTACCGCTGTTCTTTACGTCAACACTTACTGATACGCTCTCTGCGTTTGTCGGAACAGAGGCATCAGCCTTGATATTGCTGTATTCGAATGTGGTGTAGCTGAGACCGTAGCCGAAAGGATATGCTACGCGAGAGTCCTGCTCTGTAGAGAGGTTGTAGCAGACCTTGCCGTGAATCTCTTCCTTAGGATAGCTTACGCTGAGCTTGCCTGAAGGACTGATGTTTCCGTAGAGGATGTCAGCGATGGCATTACCGCCTTCCTCGCCAGGATACCAAGCCTGGATGACTGCGGCGCACTTCTCTTCCAATCCGCTGATAACCTGCGCACGACCGCCGAAGACGACGAGTACGACAGGCTTGCCTGTAGCAATGAGCTTCTCAACGAACTCTTCCTGCTTTCCCGGAAGACGCATGTGGAGACGGTCGCGGTTCTCGCCACAGAGGATAGCGTTCTCACCGACAGCTGCAATGATGACGTCGCTCTCTGCAGCAATCTTCAAAGCATTATTGAGGTCAGCCTTCTCGCCAGAATCAATCATTCGGTTCTGGATGTCCTTGAGATAAGCCACGCGAGGGTCGCCGCTCTTCTCAACGACTGTCTCAACGACTTCTGTCCAGTCGCAACCGCGCTCATAGTTGAGAGAGAATCCCTTAGGCATACGGCTCTCCATACCCATCTTGAGGTTTACGATCTTTGGCTGCTGGTCGTTAGGGTTGTTGCTCTTCCAGAACCAGCTCATAGCCTGATAGCTGTAGTCGCCGAGCATTGCCCACATGGTGTTGGCGTTAGGGCCGACGAGGGCGATGGATTTACAATTTACAATTTGAGACTCCTCTGTTTTGCCCGACGTAGAAGCGTCGGGAATGGTGGCGGTTAATGGGAGAATGCCGTTGTTCTTGAGGAGAACGACGGACTGAGAGGCGAGCTGGTAGGCTGTCTCGCGTTCTTCCTTAGTGTCGAATTCGATGTGACCTTTATCGTAGAGATATCCGTCCTTGTCAAAGAGGCCGAGTTCTGCCTTATGCTTGAGAACGCGCTTTACGGCAGTCTCGAAGGTCTGCTCAGAAACGAGTCCTTTCTCTATAGCTTCTGGAAGGAGACGGTAGTTGTTTCCTTCAGGGAAGTCAACATCGTTGCCTGCATTGATTGCCGCAGCCGCACGCTCCATAGCACTGAGGCTGTCGTCAACCTGGTCAATAGCGCCGTAGTCGCTGACTATGATGCCGTCGAACTGCAGATAGCCGCGGAGAATGTCGGTGAGCAATTCCTTGCTTGCCACGCATTTTGTGCCGTGGAAGAGGTGGTAGCCAGGCATTACAGACTTACAGCCAGCCAGACGGACAGCAGTCTCGTGAGGCAGGAGAATCTCTTCCATAAGCTCTTTCTCCTCAGCTTCGCCGCCACCACCATAGCCGAGATAGTGCTTTGTGCAGGCAGCAACGCCCTTCTTGAGGTCGCCCTGCTGCAAGCCTTTCACGAATGCCGTGCCGAGGGCAGCTGAGAGGTAAGAGTCTTCGCCGTAAGATTCCTCCAGACGGTTGAAGGAAGGATCGCGGCAGACGTCAACCATTGGTGAGAGCGACTGCTGCGCACCAACCTTACGGAGCTGCGTGGATGTTTGTAGGGTCTTCTGTTCTGCCAGTTCTGGGTTGAACGAGCAGGCGAGACCAATCTGCTGCGGATAAACGGTAGCGTTCAGCGCATTGATACCGCTGAGCACCTCCTCGTGGCAGAGAGTTGGAATGCCGGAAGGTGTGTTGTTGATAAGCCAGTCCTGAAGCTGTGCAATCATGTCGCGAAGCTTGTCTGGTTCGTACGGACTGTTGAGAGCCACCTGAGAACAATGGCCTATGCCGTTAGGGATGAGTTCGCGGCATTTAGCTGTGTCGAGCTGTCCGTTTTCGTCGAACAGCTTAGACATGTAGATGCCCTGAAGCTGCGCAACGCGTTCTTCGCGGGTCATGCCGTCGTAGAGTTTGTTTACTTTCTCGTCAATGGATTCTGTACCACAAGACAACATCATAGCTGCTGCGCCCATAGCGATAATTCCTTTCTTTAAAGTATTTACCATTTAATTTACGGATTTACGGATTTACAATTTACAATTTGGTATTTGAGGCCCTGCCGATAACGGCAGGGAATAATCGGGATGACTATTCTGAAGTAATGGATCGGGATGATTAATTCTTCATTTCCCACCAGTTGAAGTCGAAGAGGCTTGTATCTGCCTCGCCGAAGAAGCGGAACCAGAGGTCGTGCTTGCCAGTGACCTTCTTGAGGTTGCACTTGGCAAGTCCTTCTGCACAAATCTGCACGGTACCGATGACAGGTCCTTCCATGCCGTCGATGCGAATCTGGATGCAAGCCTTCTTGTCAGGCATCTGGTTCTGGATGGCAGCGATGAACTGCTTTGCGCCAGTCTTTCCGAAGTCAACGCCCTTGACCATCATGCAGTCGTTATTGTTGATGTCTGTTACGACGAGGTCATTATAGCCGATGCTGCGAGTCTTGAGACCGCGAGCGTAAGCCATGGTTTCTGCCTCTACGCGACGGAAAGGATTGAACGAACCTATCTGTTCAACGCCTTCCTTGCTCCAATAAGGAATCTCCTCAATGGTGCCGTCAGCATTGTACTTCATCTCCTGGCAAGAAACAGAGCGACGCTCAGCATGGCGGTAAGGATGACCATTATAGGCAAGCTTTGAAGCCCAGAGGTCGTAGTTCAGACCGAAGACGTAAGACTTGCCCTTGTATTCAATGATGCCAGGATGGTTGCCGCGAGAGAGCTGAGTGTGAGGCATGATGTGACCCTTGTACTGCCAAGGACCAGTAATCTTGTCGCTCATGGCATAGCCGATGCCCTCAGGACAGCAGGTAGAGGCGAAAGCGCAGTAGTATTTTCCGTCATGCTTATAAACCCAAGGACCTTCCTGATAGTCTTCGATATGAGGATGCTGGACAATTTCGCCCGAAGTGGAGATCATGTCTTCGTTGAGCTTGATGCTGTAGAGATTAGGATTTCCCCAGTACATGTAAGCCTGACCGTCGTCGTCAATCCAGACGGTAGGGTCAATGTCGTACCAGTGTTCACGCTGCCAAACGAGAGGTTTTCCCAATGGATCCTTGAAAGGACCGTAAGGACTGTCTGCCACGAGAACAGAGATACCGTTGCCGTGGATAGGGCAGTACATATACCACTTGCCGTTGCGCTCAATGACCTGCTCAGCCCAAGCGCCATTGTCGTTCTTGTACCATTTGAAGTCGCCAAGAGAGGCTACTGCGCCGTGGTCAGTCCAGTTGACCATGTCGGTGGATGTATAGAGGAGCCAGTCGTACATCTTGAAGTTCTCACCGTCGTCAGCATCGTGAGTGGTGTAGAGATAGACTGTGTCGCCGTGGACGTAAGGAGCCGGATCGGCAGTGTATTTTGTCCAGACGATAGGGTGCTGGGCAAAGGAAGACAGGAGGGAAAAGTGAAGAGTGAAAAGAGAGAGGATTAGTTTTTTCATATTTTTCTGTTTTTACCCTCGCATGAATGCGAGGGAACGGTGGCTAGTCGGGAACGGTGGCTACTGTTTTGCCCATGGCATCCATTTCTGGAAATCGACGTTCTTGAACATTTCTGCCTTCTGGATGTTTGTGTCGGCAGGTTTTCCGAGGAGGAAGCGGTCGATGAAGGCTTCTACTTCTGGGTACTGCTCCTTAGGCAACTGGCAGTGCATGTGACCGCCAACGATGGAGAAGCCCATGCGGTCGGCAATGCCGAACTGCTCCCAAACCTTCCTTGCTGCATGGCAGGAAACATAGCCGCTTTCGTCAGCAAGCCATTCGTAGTCTGTGTTGCCCAGAACGAGTAGGGCGCGAGGAGCAATGAGGGCAGCGAGCTGATGGTGGTCGATAGGAAGCTTTGCTACGTTCGTCTCAGAGAACTGTCGCATATCCTCAATGAACCATGAGTAGTTAGTGCGAGCAATGGTCTCCACATTACCGAGAGTCTCGCTTACTCGCCAAGAGTCAACGCCACCGCCGCCAGGTTCCTGAGCTATGCAGAGTGCGATGCGTTCGTCAAGTGCGGCAGAGAAAAGTGCCATCTTTCCCGCAAAGCTGCAGCCAGTGATGGCGATGTGCTTCATATCAATGCGCGACTTATCTCCAAGCTTCTCAAGGGCATCAAGTATGCGACTCACGCCCCAAGGCCATGCGGAGTATGAACCGATGTATGTCTTGTCAGGGTAGATCTTATTGATAGGCTCATTGCCACGACGCTGCGTGTGAGACGTGACCTGAGTGAAGTTGAAGGCTATGCGGGCAACCTTACGATTCTCGAAAAGTTCCTTTGGCAGACTTCCCGAACCAAAGCCTATGCCTATGACGGCAGGAAATGGTCCGTCGCCCTCAGGATAGTCAATCTTTGCACGCATACAGAGGATTTCGTCGCCTACACGGACATTGATCTTCAGCGTATCATTCTTAATCTGCGCCCAGACCTGATCCTTGCTCACCGCAGGTTTCTCGCCAATCTCATATTTCTGCAGATAGTGGATAATCTCAGCGCGATGCTTCTCCCAATCCTTATACAGAGAGCTGCGTGAACCGTCAGCGAAGAGGAAAGGGTCGGGGAGGGTCTCTATGCGAGGTAGATCGGCGAAGGATTTTTCTGGGATGTTCGCAGTGATCTTCTCCGCAGTATTCTCCTTCTGGAAAACTAGTGGGATATTGTTCTGTGCAATGGCGGCAGAAGAGGCGAAGAGGGAAAGGGCGAGGAGGATGTTTTTCATATTTTTTAGGCTTTTCGTGCGCAAAGATAGCAAAAAGTATGTTTTTCGGAGCATCTTTACCGATAAAAGATGCTCCGTTGTATTTATTTAAAAGAATTATGTTCCTATTCAGGTAGGTGAGATGGGTCAGTCTTTATCAAATCTGCGGAATATCCCTGCCATGATTGTACCGCTGATGCTATGCCATGCACAGCTTATGGCGCAAGGCAGAAGGGCGAGGGGATTAGTGGCAAGGAAGAATTTCGTGGCGAGATTTGTGGCGAGTCCTGCATTCTGCATTCCAACCTCAATGCTGAGAGTGCGCTGCTTAGCTGTGTTGAACTTAAACAGTCGTCCCACGCAGAAACCAAGAAGATAGCCAAGGCTGTTATGGCAGAATACGGCAGCCATGGTGATGGCGAGGATGGAAAGACCTTCACTGACGAGGCGACTGTGAACACTCGTTATCACGCCACCGACGATACAGGCTAGAGCAATGACGCTGAATGCCGGCATTATCGCCTGGATATTAGCAAAATACTCCTTCTCTCCGAGCCATACGTTAAGCGCGAAACCAACAAGAACAGGAATCAGCGTGACAATAAGAATCTGAATGAACATTCCAACGGCATCCACGTCAACACTCTGTCCGGCAAGTAGGAGCACCAGAAGCGGAGTGACTATCGGGGCAAGAAGTGTGGAGATCGTGGTCATGCCAACGCTGTAGGCAATGTCGCCCTTGCAAAGATAGCTCATGATATTGCTTGAAACACCTCCCGGACAGCAGCCTACGAGGATGATGCCGATGCTGATATCCGTGGGCAGGGATAAAAGCTTGCAAATGGAGAATGCCACCAAGGGCATGATGCTGTACTGCGCTATCGTGCCGAGGAGAAGGTCGAACGGACGGTGAGCCAAAGCCTTGAAGTCGGCAGTGGAGAGAGTGAGTCCCATGGTCAGCATGATAAAGCCTAAGATGCTGGTCTGGGTGTATCCGCTGACCCAACTGAAAGTCTGCGGAACGAAGAACGTAAATATGGCTGTTGCCACCACAATAATGGTGGCATGGTGCGAGATTAATGCTGCAAGTTTTTTCATATTACGGAATTTTGGCTGCAAAGTTATAAAAAACTTTATACTTTCTGCCGTAATTTCTTTTTTTATGCTAACTTTGCAGCGTATTTTTATCAACAATTAAACCTAACCCCATGAACAACAGTAAAAGTTTTATTGTATTTATATGCTCAGTGTCAGCTATGGGCGGATTGCTCTTCGGCTACGACTGGGTTGTCATAGGCGGTGCAAAGCCGTTTTATGAGGACTTTTTTGGCATAGCCAACAGTCCTGTGATGCAGGGCGTAGCCATGACAACAGCACTGATAGGCTGTTTGGTAGGAGCTATGGTGGCAGGAGCCGCCGCTGACCGTTATGGCAGAAAACCACTGCTTACCATCGCTGCCGTGCTGTTCACGGTAAGTGCTGTGGCTACGGGAGTGTTCAATGATTTCACGTTATTTAATATAGCTCGCTTCGTTGGCGGAGTCGGCATCGGAGTGGCAAGTGCACTTTCGCCGATGTACATAGCCGAAGTGTCGCCATCGGAGATTCGCGGCAGAATGGTCAGCCTCAATCAGATGACCATCGTTCTCGGCATACTCTCCGCACAGATTGTCAACATGCTCATAGGTCAGGGCGTGACGGCAGAGTGGGGTAGGGAACAAGGCTGGCGCTGGATGTTCTGGGCAGAGGCTCTGCCGGCAGCGCTTTTCCTCGTGATGAGCTTCTTTATCCCGGAAAGTCCGGTGTTCCTGAAGTTGAAGTCAGAGTCAAAGGCAAGGTCAACGTCAGAGTCAAAGTCAACGTCAAAGTTTGAGTTCAAACCATTGCGCAAGATCCTTATTCTCGGACTCTTCATAGCCGTCTTCCAGCAGTGGTGCGGCACGAACGTCATCTTCAATTATGCTCAGGAGATATTCCTTGCTGCGGGCTATGATGTTGACGGTATGTTCATGGACATCGTTATTACCGGCATAGCCAATGTGCTCTTCACCTTTGTTGCCCTTTACACTGTTGAGAAGTGGGGACGCAGAACACTCATGCTCCTCGGAGCTGGCGGACTCGGACTGATATACCTCATCCTCGGAACTTGTTACTATATGCAGATTACGGGAGTGATGATGATAGTACTTGTCGTGGCAGCCATCTCATGCTATGCCATGACATTAGGCCCGATCACATGGGTGCTTCTCTCAGAGATATTCCCTAATCGTGTCAGGGGAGTGGCGATGGCTATCTGCACATTTGCCTTATGGACAGGCTGCTGCACACTGACCTTCTCTTTCCCGATAATGAACGCGTCACTCGGAAGCTACGGATCCTTCTGGATATACAGTGCCATCTGTCTCGTAGCCTTCGTGTTCCTTTTCAAGAATTGTCCTGAGACTAAAGGCAAGAGCCTGGAGGAGCTGGAAAATGAATTGATAATTGAAAATTGATAATTTAGAATTTGAAGCCCGAAGTCTCGAATGCTCGAAATTTCGACAATTCGAACCTTCTCGCAAAAATCCGTAAATTGTAAATCCGTAAATCCGTAAATTTTAATAAGGTGGTAAAAGCATGGAAAGAAAAGGTAGTTATTCCTACCTATGAACCTGGAAAACCGGAGAAGAATCCAATATTCCTTGAGAAACGAGTTTATCAAGGCAGTAGCGGTGTAGTGTATCCTTATCCCGTGATAGAGTCGATGAGCGACGAGAAGGTAGATAAGGAATACAATGTCGTATGGCTTGAGAATGAATATATTAAGGTGATGATAATGCCTGAGCTGGGCGGTCGTGTGCAGATGGCATACGATAAGATAGCCAAGCGTCATTTTGTCTATTACAACCACGTTATCAAGCCAGCCCTTGTTGGTCTGGCTGGTCCGTGGATAAGTGGCGGAATAGAGTTCAACTGGCCGCAGCACCATCGCCCTTCAACCTTCATGCCTGTTGACTGCAAGATTGAGGAGGAAGAGGATGGCAGCGTGACTGTGTGGGTGAATGAGCGCGAAAGAATGTTCCATCAGCAGGGACAGGCAGGATTCCGCCTGAGACCGAGCTGTGCCTATCTGGAGATACAGGGAAAACTGTACAATCCGACCGCCGTTCCACAGACATTCCTCTGGTGGGCTAATCCGGCAGTGGCTGTCAACGACCATTACCAGAGCGTCTTCCCACCAGATGTCAATGCCGTTTTCGACCATGGCAAGCGTGCCGTAAGCACATTCCCTATAGCCACCGGCACCTATTACAAGATGGATTATTCTGCTGGCGTGGACATCTCAAACTATAAGAACATAAAGGTTCCTACGTCGTATATGGTGGCAAAGTCGAAGTATAACTTCGAGGGCGGATATGAGAACGATACGCAAGCCGGTATGCTCCATGTGGCGGATCATCATGTTTCGCCAGGAAAGAAACAGTGGACGTGGGGCAATGGCGACTTCGGTCGTGCGTGGGACCGTAACCTTACTGACGAGGATGGTCCTTACATAGAGCTCATGGCAGGCGTGTTTACCGAAAACCAGCCAGACTTCTCTTGGCTCATGCCTTACGAGGAGAAGTCGTTCGTGCAGTACTTCATGCCTTATCGCGAACTGGGTATCGTAAAGAATGCAAGCAAGGATTTGTTGCTGAACATCACGGAGATAGAGGGTACAGGCAAGGCTCGCCTTCTGCTCTTTGCCACTTCGCCTCAGCATATAGGAATACAGGTGAAGACAGACGCAGGCGTGGAGTTGCTTGTAACAAGTACAGGACTTTTCCCAGAGAAACTGTTTGATGAGCAGATAGACCTACAAGGGGCAAACTTCAACGAGATTAGCGTGCGCATAGACGGTACCACACGCCTCTATTGGCACGCAGAGTCTGACGAGGTGAAGCCTATCCCTGATGCTGCGGAAGCCGCTCTCCGTCCGGAAGAGATAAAGACCAACGAGCAGCTGTTCCTTACCGGACTCCATCTGGAGCAATACCGCCATGCCACTTGGTCTGCTTTAGATTACTACGAGGAGGCTCTCCGTCGTGATCCTCTCGATGTGCGTTGCAACAATGCCATGGGACTCTGGTTCCTGCGTAGAGGCAGATTCGATAAGGCAGAGCCGTATCTGCGTACTGCGGTGAAGGTATTGCAGAAGAGGAACCTCAATCCTTACGATGGCGAGCCTATCTATAACCTTGCTCTTTGCCTAAAGTATCAGGCTATGATGCTTGGCATGAAAACTGCGCAGAGACAGGAGAAGCTGGATGAGGCTTACGACTGGGCTTATAAGTCAACATGGAATGCGGCATGGCAGCAGGCAGGCTTTATGCTTTGTGCTGAGATCAGTTATATGCAGAAACGCATGGCTGATGCTCTCAACGAGGTTGACCATTCGCTCCTCTCCGGATGGCACAACCATAAGGCGCGTGCTCTCAAGGCGCTTGTCATGGAACACAGAGGAGAATTTGACTTCAAATGCCCAAGTGAGGCAGAGCAGCAGCGTTTCATACAGGAGTCTCTGGCTATAAATCCGTTCAACTATATCTGCATAATGCTTCAGCATGAAGAGGACACTCCGTATTTTCAGCATAGAAAGGAGGCTTTCGAACTGATGCACGGCGATATAAACAACTACCATGAACTGGCTCTTGACTGCATTGCTGCCGGCGCAAATTTCATGGCACACATGATTCTTTCTGATGCTATCGAGCTAGGCATCGCAACACCACTGACACATTATTATAATGCCTATGCGGAGTGCGCTGATTCGGAATGTGAAAAAGAAACACTCTGGGAAGAGGCTATGCACCAGTCTGTTGACTTCTGCTTCCCAAATCGTGTGGAGGACGTGATCATTCTTCGTGAGGCTCTCCGTCGTAATCCAAACGACGGCACGGCAGCTTATCTGCTTGGCAATTTCTACTATGACAAGCGTCAGTATGATCTGGCGCAGGAGTATTGGGAGATGAGTGCTGCGGTTAGAAAGGAACTGCCTACCGTGCATCGTAATCTTGCCCTTCTGTATTACAATAAGCTCAATGATGCAGAGCGTGCACTTGCCGAGATGGAACTCGCTTTCAGTCTTGACACAAGCGACGCGCGAGTATTCATGGAACTCGACCAGCTCTACAAGAAACTGCAGCGACCTGCCGCAGAGCGAATCCGTCGCTATGAGCAGATGCCAGAGCTTATACTTCAGCGTGACGACCTTGTGCTTGAACATGCCACACTGCTTAACCAGCTTTGCCGCTATGAGGAGGCTAAGGCTGTGATAGACCAGCGCGTGTTCCATCCGTGGGAGGGAGGAGAAGGAAAGGTCAGCGGACAGTATCAGCTGTCAAGACTTGAACTCGCCAAACGTGATCTGACCACGCCAGAGGCTATACGCTTGCTGGAGGAATGTCTCGTGTTCCCACACCATCTTGGCGAAGGAAAACTCTATGGAGCGCAGGACAATGATTTCTATTATTATCTTGGTGAGGCATACCGTCTGCAGGGCAATGAGTCAAAGGCGGTAGAGATGTGGCAGAAAGGTATCGTCGGACCAACCGAACCCGCCGCTGCACTCTATTATAACGACGCCAAGCCGGAGAAGATCTACTATGCAGCCCTCTGCTATCGTGCTCTTGGGCTGGAAGACAAGGCACGCGGACTCTTCTTTAAACTGAAGAATTATGGCGAGCAGCATTATTATGATAATGTTCAGATGGACTACTTCGCCGTCTCCCTTCCAGACCTCTTGATATGGGACGACTCCCTGCAGGCAAAGAATCAGTTCCACTGTCTCTACATGATGGCGCTTGGCTATACCGGACTCGGTCAGACGGATAAAGCCCTCGCTCTCATCAATCAGCTGGTTCAGACCGATATCAATCATATCGGCATCCAACAGCTCCAACGTCAAAGTTAAAGTCAAGGTCAAAGTTAAAGTTAACGTCAAAGTCATGATGCCAGAGGCATTTGACATTGGTAACTAGCCATTCTATGACTGATAAAATGTGCCGTTTTTGGGCGTTTATGTCAAAAACGGCACATTCTTTAGATATTTGCTTCTGTATTCTTCTTGTAATTGCAGAAAAAAGCAGTATCTTTGCAGCGGATAACACAACCCTTATAAAACACAAAAAGGATAACAGACTATGATGCTCAAACAGACAAAGATCGTAGCGTCAATATCAGATTTGCGCTGTGATGTAGATTTTATTCGTTCACTCTTCGAGTCGGGAATGAACGTGGTTCGTATGAATACTGCCCATGGTACTCCAGAGGGCATGGACAAGCTGATAAAGAATGTGCGAGAGGTCAGCAACCGAATAGCTATACTCATTGACACGAAAGGTCCTGAGGTGCGCACAACAAAGATTCAAGATGCTGACCAGATAGATTATCATATAGGCGACAAGGTGCGTATTATCGGCAATCCTGATGTACTCACTACCCGCGAACAGATTTCGGTTAGTTATCCGAAATTTGTGTCAGACCTCAACGATGGTGCCTATATCCTCATTGATGATGGAGAACTTGAACTGCAGGTAGTAGAAAAGACACCGGATTACCTTGTCTGCGAAGTGCAGAACGAGGCTTCGCTTGGTTCACGCAAGAGCGTTAACGTACCAGGCGTTCGCATCAATCTTCCATCTCTTACTCAGAAGGATATGGATAACATCAAGTATGCCATTGAGCGCGACCTTGACTACATAGCTCACTCCTTCGTGCGCAATAAGCAGGATATTCTTGACATACGCGAGATACTTGACGCCTATGGTTCTGATATTAAGGTCATAGCCAAGATTGAGAACCAGGAAGGCGTGGACAACATAGACGAGATTCTGACCGTGGCTGACGGAGTTATGGTGGCACGTGGTGACCTCGGCATAGAGGTTCCGCAGGAAAAGATACCTGGCATACAGCGAATGCTTATCAAGAAGTGTGTGCTTGCCAAGAAGCCGGTTATCGTGGCTACCCAGATGCTCCACACAATGATCAAGCATCCGCGTCCAACACGCGCAGAGGTTACCGACATTGCCAATGCCATCTACTACCGTACTGACGCTATCATGCTTTCTGGCGAGACAGCGTACGGCAAGTATCCTATAGAAGCCGTGCAGACAATGACGAAGGTGGCAGCACAGGCAGAGAAGGACAAACTCTCGGATAATGACATCCGCATACCTCTTGACGATCCTGACGTAACTTCTTTCCTCGCAAAGCAGGCTGTGAAGGCCACTTGTGCGCTGCCAATCAAGGCTATTATTACCGACAGCTTCTCTGGTCGTACCGCACGAAACCTCGCTGCTTTCCGTGGCAAATATCCAGTTCTCGCCATCTGCTATAAAGAGAAGACTATGCGTCATCTTGCCCTTTCATACGGTGTTGAGGCCATCTTCATGCCAGAGAAGGCTAACGGTCAGGCATATTACTTCGCAGCCCTCCGCAAGCTCCTTGACGACGGCGTGCTGAAGCCAACAGACATGGTGGCTTACCTCAGCGGCGGAAAGCAAGGCACCCACACATCCTTCCTCGAGATAAACGTCGTTGCCGACGTCCTTGAAGCCGGAATGGACTATGTGCTGCCAAATCGCAAGAGATATCTGTAAGAAATCGTTCAGAAATAGTTTTATAATTATCAAGAATAAGTGAAGATACCTCACCTTCACTTTTTCTTGATAATTAACTAAACTTTCCCATCTTTGATATAAATGTAACGAATTGAAATTCAGTTCATTTTGGGAAGAAGAACAAAAACAATAAAAACCGCATGAAATAGAAGATGGCTCTGACAAGCCATTGATGCTTTGCTCTCGTGATTTTCCTTGTGAGCGAGCTCACAGACAAAATCCCAAGAACAAACCATCACCCTAACGGGCTTACTTCTCTTTCATGCAAAAAACAGAAAAAACATTTTTACCTTCATCGTTAAAATCTAAGTGATTGGTTTTTAATGTTTTTTCTTTTTGAAGTACAGTATGTTTCTGTTTGGCATTTCATGAGAGCTCGCTCTCAAGGAATGACGAACA
>JAZRYU010000059.1:0-31558 GCA_045600885.1 Prevotella sp. | reverse complement strand
TCATCAAGCACACGCTCCAGGCAATAGCCCGCTGCGCGTGGATCAACATGCGCCGACTCTTCCTCTTCGACGTGGAAAAAGCTCTCCAGATAACATAAAATGCCAAAGAACGACTGTGGACATAAGAAATGCCCTATATATGGGGCTATAGAAGCTCATCTGAGCTCATATAACGATGCTCAAGTACTACAAACTACTTTTCGCATCAACCCAAGTTAACGGCAGAGGCGGGACTAAAATCCCGATAATGCCATGTTATTTAATTTAAAATTGCTACTTTTTGTAGCGGACTCTTGCAACAATAAAAAAGCTTAGCCCAATCGGCTAAGCTTTTTGTGTTTATAGCAATAAGGATAATTAAGAATGGTATAATTTTTATGTTTTCCTTTTTGCATGGGGAAAACAAATTACACAACAAGATTATCTTGCAGAAACGTATTTGTGAAGGGTAGCGCGAACGGCTCCCTTGCCTGCGAAGAGCTCTTTCACCATGCCTTCAATCTTTTCGCCGAGACCTGCCTGATAGAGGTCTGTGCCGAAGATGTCTGCACGAGAGTAGAGTTTCTTCAACGGACTCCAGTCCTGGTCTGGCTTGCCAATCTCAAGAGGAGCTACGATGGCCTGAAGTTCTTCGAGCTTAGGGTCAGAAGATGGCGAGAACGGATTGAGATCATCGTCGAGAGCCTTGAGGAAACGTGCATAGCCAGCAAGCGTGAGAGGAATGAGAACGAGGTTGCTCATGTCTAGTCCGCGAGCTACGTACTTCTTGATGGTCTCGCCGAAACGGATAGGAAGCTTCTGCGACGTGTCTGTAGAGATACGCTGTGGAGCATCCGGCATGAATGGGTTTGGAAGACGCTTGTTGATGACGTCGCCAATGAACTCGTAAGGATTGAGCACGCCCGGATCAACGACAACAGGCATTGCCTCCATATAACCGATCTTCTGTACGAACGGACGGAGGTCTTCGTCTGCCATCTCAGCCGAGATAAGGGTATAGCCGAGCATCACGCCATAGATAGACATGGCTGTATGGAGCGGATTGAGGCATGTTGTTACCTTCATTGTCTCAACCTTGTCAACAGTCTCGCGGGTGGTGTAGAGTGCGCCGCCGAGGTCGAGTGGCGGACGACCGTTAGTGTAGCTGTCCTCTACAACGAGATACTGCACCTCCTCAGCATTCACGAAAGGAGCGGTGAAGGTGTGCTTCTCAGTCTCGATGTAGTCATTATCCTCAAAACCGTCAGAGGCAAGGAGTTCCTTAACCTTCTGGTGAGGGCGTGGAGTGATCTTGTCGATCATAGACCAAGGGAAGGTGATCTTAGTCTCGTCAGTGAGATAAGCAAGGAAAGCCTCTGGAGCAAGTCCGTCGCTCACCCAGCGCTGAGCGTAAGCCATAACGCCGTCTTTCGCCTTGTCGCCATTGTGAGAGCAGTTGTCCATAGACTGAACGGTAAGAGAGAGTTCGCCAGCCTTGAAACGCTCAAGGAGCAGAGCACAGACCTTACCCATAGCAAACACTGGCTTCAGTCCGCGAGCAAGGTCAGCATCGTTGTAGGTATAGCCTTTCTCCGTGATCGTGAAAGAGATCATCTGGAGCGAAGGGTTCTGGAAGATCTCCACGAGGCGAGCCCAGTCAGAGAACTGATAGTCTGCCTTAAGCGACTCTGTGACGGAAGCGATAACCTTCTTCTCTATGTTTCCGTTAGAGCAGAGAGAAACGGTAAGGGAGAGGTTCTCGTATGGCGCATAAGCCTTGTCAACAACCTCATAGTCAAAGGTTTCTGCCACGATGACGCCGCGGTCATACTTGCCCGTGTTGAGAGCGTCGTTAAGGATAGCGGCAGGAAAGGCGCGGAAGATGTTTCCGCCACCGAAATGCACCCAAGTAGGGGCATCGTGTGTCTTCTGGCGTAAGGCAGCGATGTCAAACTTTGGCAGCTCATAGCCCTTCTCCTCCCATTCGGAAGCAGAGAAGCCTGGATTTAGGATGTCGGTTAATTTCATGTATGATTTTTGATTTATGATGTATGATTTTTGATTTTTCACTTTTCATTTTGCTCCCCTTGGGGGGCTGGTGCAAGTCCCATCTGCGCTGCTTTCTCAATAAGGAGCTTCATCAGCGGCTCTCGCTCGTTAGGGACCTTATTGTCCAGAACGGCATCTTTGAGGCATTGCTTCAGCGTTCCTACCTCGCGCGAAGGCTTCAGATTGAACATCTGCATTATCTCGTTTCCGTCGATGACGGGCTGAAGGAGTCTCTTGAAGTCTTTCTCCTTCAGGTCAACAAGTTTCTCGCGAACCATGCGGAAGTTCTCAAGGAAGATCTTCTTCTTCGTTTCGTTCTTTGAGGTGATGTCGGCTTCGCAGAGAGTCATGAGGTCGTCAATGTCGTCGCTGGCATCGTTTATAAGTCTTCTTACAGCAGAATCCGTCACTTCCTCATCGGCTATCACCTGCGGACGCATGTGCATGTAAACGAGTTTCTGCACATACTTCATCTTCATGTCAAGCGGAAGTTTCAGTCGGCGAAAAATGCCGGATATCATCTTTGCTCCAAGGAAGTTATGATTCTTGAAGGTCCATCCCTGTGGCAGTTCCCATCGCTTGCTCTTAGGCTTTCCGATGTCGTGAAGAAGAGCAGCCCAGAGGAGCCAGAGTCCGTCTTCATTTCCTTCGATTGAGGAAGCGTCCCTACCCTCTTCCGAAGCTTTCTGCTTACGCAGCTGAAGTGCCACGTTGTCCAGCACTTCGAGCGTGTGGTAGAAATTGTTCTTATGCGCGCGTCCGTTCTTTGTCTCTACGATGTCGAGAGCAGCAAGCTCAGGCAGGATAAGCTGGAGAAGTCCGCAGCGGTGCAGATCGACGAAGCCCTTGCTTGGCGAAGGAGAGAGCAGTATCTTGTTGAGTTCCACCTGAATACGCTCGCCGGAGATGATCTTTATTCTCTCAGCCATACGCTCAAGGGCGGAGATTGTTTCCTCGTCGATGAAGAAATTAAGCTGAGTGGCAAAACGGATGCAGCGGAGCATTCGGAGAGGATCGTCGGAGAAGGTTATGTCCGGGTCGAGCGGAGTTCGGATGATGCCATCCTCAAGGTCCTCAATTCCGTAGAAGGGGTCAACGAGTTCGCCGAAGCGGTCATTGTTCAGACAGATAGCCATGGCGTTTATCGTGAAGTCGCGGCGGTTCTGATCGTCTTCGAGAGTGCCGTTTTCCACGATAGGTTTTCGGCTGTTCCGTTGGTAGCTTTCCTTACGCGCTCCGACGAATTCTATCTCCTCACTCCCCCACTTCACCTGTGCCGTTCCGAAGTTCTTGAAGACGCTGAGATGAGCCTTGCGCCTGCCTTCTTTGTCCAACCGTTTCTTCAGCGCCTTTGCCACCTCTATTCCAGAGCCAACGACAACGACGTCAATATCCTTGGAAGGTCTCTCAAGAAAGAGATCGCGAACATAGCCGCCAACAACGTAACATTCCACCCCAAGCTGATCGGCTGTCTCGCCTATGAGGTGGAATAGAGATTTATTGAGTATTTCTGCTAATTCTGTGTCGGAGTAGAGTTTCATTTTTTAGACTTCCTATCTTCTTCCGCGCATGGTTATTACGGGCACGAGCATTTCCTCCATAGAGATGCCGCCATGCTGGAAGGTGTCTTTGTAGTAAGAGACGTAGTAATTATAGTTGTTAGGATAAGCGAAGAAGGAATCGCCAGTGGCGAAGACGTAGCTCGTAGAGATGTTTGGAGCAGGGAGCTGAGCGTCCTTCGGATTCTTTATCACGAAGACTTCCTTCTGATTGTAAGCTAAGTTCTTGCCTAACTTATAGCGTAGATTAGTGTTTGTGTTACGGTCGCCGATAATCTTCACTGGCTTTGAAGCGCGTATGGAACCGTGATCTGTGGTGATGACGATTGTATAGTTGCTCTTTGCCAGGAGCTTGAAGAGTTCGGAGAGGACAGAATGTTCAAACCAGCTGCGGGTTATAGAGCGATAAGCGGCTTCGTTGTTAGCAAGTTCGCGTACCATCTTCGACTCTGTTCTGGCGTGTGAAAGCATGTCGATGAAGTTCACCACGAGAACATTCAGGTCGTTCTGCTCAAGGTTCTTATACTGCTGAAGGAAATGATCAGCTCCTTGAGAGTCGTTTATCTTATGATAGGAGAAAGTGTTTTTCCTTCTGTAGCGGTCAAGGAGAGTCTTGATGAGCGGAGCTTCGTTGAGGTTCTTTCCCTCCTCTTCATCCTCATCCACCCAAAGGTCAGGAAACATCTTTGCTATCTGGTCTGGCATCAGGCCTGAGAAGATGGCGTTTCTTGCATATTGCGTAGCTGTAGGAAGGATCGTGGTGTAGAGCTGTTCGTCAACGTCGAAGCCGTCGGCAATATCTTCAGCCAGAGCACGCCACTGGTCGTAGCGGAAATTGTCTATCACTATCAAGAAGACCTTCTCGCCATTATCGAGCAGCGGAAACACCTTCTTCGCCATAAGATTATTGCTCATCACGAGGTCTGTTCCGCCACCTCCAGGACGCGTTTCCTCTACCCAGGAAAGATAGTTCTTCTTAACGAACTTAGCAAAACTGCTGTTGGCTTCCTCCTTCTGCGAGCGTAGCATGTCCATCATGCCGGTTTCTGCGGCAGAGAGCTGCAGTTCCTGAAGCGTCAGTCGCTTGTAAACCTCCATCCATTCCTGCATCGTCCGGGCATTGTCTATCTGCATTGTGATGTCCATGAAGTTCTGCTGATAAGACGATTGCGCAACCTGCGAAACAATCTCTTTCTTATGGATGTTCTTTTTCAGCGTAAGGAGAATCTGCGCTGGATTGACAGGCTTGATCAGGTAGTCGGCAATCTGCTGTCCGATAGCCTGATTCATGATGTCTTCCTCCTCGCTCTTTGTCACCATGACAACAGGTGTTGCCGGCTGAATCTCCTTAATCTTCTGAAGCGTTTCCAGACCGGTTAAGCCAGGCATCATCTCGTCGAGAAGCACAAGGTCAAAGGTCCTCTCGCGGCAAAGCTCTATGGCGTCAGTACCGTTGCTTGCCGTAGTCATGTCATATCCTTTCTTCTCAAGAAAGAGAATGTGAGCATGGAGAAGTTCTATTTCGTCGTCAACCCAGAGTAGGTGCATTTATGATTCTTGATTTATGATTTATGATTTAGGCCTTTAAAATTCAAAATTAAATTCCTCTTCCGAAGTTTCGGCTTTCTTCTTCGGCTGAGGCAGGTTCTTAAGGTTACCGTTCTCGTCAAACATATTATATGTAGTTCGGAGAATAAGGAACTCCGTTCTTCGGTTCACCTCGTTGCATATCTCCTGCTTATCCTTGTCGAGCGTCTTGATGAAATCTTCGGTCAGCTTCGTTCCCACCTCAAGCCACGGATAACGCTTGTGAAGCTTCTTGTTAACAGTCTTCGGATTATCTTTTCCGTAGCCTACAGGAGTCATTCTGTCTGCCGCAATGCCTTTGCTTATAAGGTAGTTAACTACAGACTCAGCTCTTCGCTGGGAAAGATCCTTGTTCAGCTGATCACTTCCGCGATAGTCGCAATGAGAGGAAAGCTCTATCGTGACATTCGGGTTCTGCGTGAGCATGTCGGCAAGGCTGTCAAGAGCAACATTCGATTCTGGTCGGAGCGTAGCCTTGGCAAAGTCGTAGAAGATGTTTTCTATCAGCGTAGGAGTGTTGAAGGCTGCGAGAGGGAACTGCTGAACATAGTCGTGAGCCACGGTTACCGTGTCAGGAATAAGCACCTGCGACTTTGCGTTCAGATAACCTTTGCATGAGGCGAGCATGATGTACTCCGTTCCAGATTCTGCCACAAAGGTGAAAGAACCGTCGCTCTTCAACGCAGCGTGTCTGTTTGTTCCGTCGTTTCCGATGATATAGACCTGAGCCTGAGGCAGTTCGTAGCCATCCATCTCGTAGATCCAGCCGGTGACGGTCTGCGTCATTTCCGGCAGCTCAAAGCTGTAGATATGGTCGCAGCCGCGAGCATCTCCACGACTGGAAGAGAAAAATCCGCGATTATAAACACCCTCAAAGGTCATTCCGAAGTCATCGGCATTGGTGTTCAGCGGATAGCCCGGATGGGACAGTTCAAACTTTCTGGTTTTCCGATTCACGGTAGCAATATAAATGTCGAGACCTCCCATGGAACTTTCCCTGTCGGAAGAGAAGTAAAGATCGCCATTAGGACGGAAGGTAGGGAACATCTCGTTGCCGGCAGAGTTTACGGGTTCTCCGATATTCTCCACACCTCCAACAACGCTTCCACCGCTTCCGAGTCTAACTCGCCAGATGTCTGTTCCGCCTTTTCCTCCTGGCATATCGCTTACGAAATAAAGCCAGTTGCCATCAGGAGAAACAGCAGGATGAGCGAATGAGGAAAGCGTGTCCTTAGCCAGCTCCAAGACCGTCGGTTTACTCCACGCAGCGTCAGAACGCTTTGACACAACAATCTGAGCGTAACGAGGATAGGAAGGGTCTGTGACGCACTGAGTAAGAAACATCTCCGAGCCATCAGGAGTAAAGCAGCAGGCACCTTCGTCAAACTCACTGTTCAAGCCAGATTCTATGGTCTGAGGCTTACCCCACTTTCCTTTGTCGTCCTTCTCGCAGAAGAAGATGTCTCCATTCTTCATGCCTGTGATTCCGGAAAGTTCGTCTCCCTGAGCGTCGTTACGGTTGGAAGTGAAATAGATTCGGTCGTATTGGTCACCGAAGAGCATTGGCGAGAAATCAGAGCGGCGAGAGTTGAAGATGTCCACCTTCTTCACCTTATAATGAGAGGAAGGTTCTTTCCTCGTCTTCGCTTTCTTCTCCTGGAACGCGAGAGCTTCTGTAACAGGCAGCGAGTCTATGCCGTATCTCACGGCGTTCTTATAGGCAGCCACAGCCTTCTGCGTATTATTGATTCTTGCGTAGCACTCAGCAAGTTTCAAGGCACGCACGGCTCTCAGTTCCTTATCCTTTGTAGATGTCTTCTGATAGGCTTTCTTATAGCACTGAGCAGCTTCGTAGTACTCTCCGAGTGCCACGAACTTATCGCCCTTCTTCACCGTGTTTTCCACGCCGCATGAAGCAAGAAGAACTATCAGGACAAATATGTAGAGAACATTTCTCATAAAAAAGGATCGTCTTCGGAGGCGTCCTGCTCTCAGGACACCAGCTACCGCAAAACGAATGAATGCTGATTAATTTTCAAAATAGTAGAGGAAGATGGCGTTACCTTCAAGTGCCTTCTTGCCAGTCTCAGCTATTGCGAGAGTGAAGTTTACAGTAACCTTTGCTATGCCGCGGAGGTTCTGGATGCTCTTAAGACCGGCAGTAAGCTGTATGCTCTGACCAGAGAGAACTGGCTGACCGAACTTCATGTTCTCCATACCGTAGTTAACGAGCATCTTGATGTTGTTCACCTGGATGAGGTCTTGCCAAAGCTTAGGCAGAACGCTGAGAGTGAGGTAGCCGTGAACGATTGTTGATTTGTAAGGGCTTTCAACGGCTGCACGCTCTGTGTCAACGTGAATCCACTGATGGTCAGAAGTGGCATCAGCAAAAAGATTAATACGGTTCTGGTCAATGACCATTGGGTCAGTTGTTCCGATGGTCTTGCCCTCGAAAGCTGCAAACTCATCGTAAGAATTTACTACTACTTGTTCCATATATGGTTTTTGGGTTTGGGGTTTTAGTTTTTGGTTAATGGTTTTTGCGTTTTTTGTTGTAGGGCGAAGTTTACTGAGCCGCGATTCAGGTTTCTGTAGAATGAAAGGGACGACTCGTAAAAAGTTCCCCTCTTGAGCCAGAGAGAGCTTCTATAGGACTTTTTTCAAGAATTCCTCTGCTTTTACGAGGTCTTCCGGAGTATCAATGCCAACGGTCTCAATGTCCGTCTTTCCCACGCGAATGCGATAGCCGTTTTCAAGCCAGCGAAGCTGTTCCAGAGACTCTGCCTTCTCAAGATCTGACTGTGGCAGTTCCGTAACCTCACGCAGCACTTCCTTTCGGTAGGCATAGACGCCAAGATGCTTGAGGTATGGGAAATTCTCGTGCCAAGAGTCGTGCTCCACACCGCGAACATAAGGAATGACGCTTCTTGAGAAATAAAGCGCAAAGCCTTTCTTGTCTGTCACGATCTTTGGAGAGTTCGGATTATCGACATTCGCCATTCCGCAGCTTGTGTCGAATGGTTTTCCGAGAGTTCCTATCTGCGTTGTATCATCATCAAAGAGATGCATCAGTGTCTCTATCTGACTCGCATCGACAAACGGTTCGTCGCCCTGAATATTGATAACGACATCAAAGTCTCCGCCAATCTTCTCTGCTGCCTCCTGAATTCTGTCTGTTCCACTCTTATGGTCGCTGCGTGTCATCACAGCCTTTCCGCCGAACGCCTCAACAGCTTGGAAGATACGGTCGTCGTCTGTTGACACGTAAACATCAGGCAGCACAATCTGCGCTTTCTCGTACACTCGCTGGATAACAGTCTTTCCGCCAAGCATAGCAAGAGGTTTTCCTGGGAAACGAGTGCTCTGGTATCGAGCAGGTATTATAATAACGAATTTCATATCTTTCTATTGTATTTTTCCCTTGTTTTGTTACTCCTTTTCTGCATCTCCCTTACTCTTCTTTACAAAACTGAAGACTACGAAAGCTAAGACGAGGAGAAGAAGTGCGTAACCGATGTAAGCGATTGTCTCTGTAGTGTCAATAGAAGCAGGATAGAACATCAGTTCCACCTTATGCTTTCCTTCAGGAACGACAATAGCACGAAGGATGTAGTTGACTCTGCCTACAGGCACCTCGTTGCCATCGATTGTTGCTGTCCATCCAGGATAATAAACCTCAGAGAAGACAAGCGTTGACTTCTTGTCAGTCTCAACATCGTAAGAAAGATGGTTAGGCTTATAGTCTGTAATCTTTGCTGAGCCATGAACAGAATCAGCAGTAGCACATTCCAGTTCCTGCGCAAACTTCTTGTCGGCAACAGCCTCGTGATGAATATTTATCTTTCCTACGGCTGCAAGTTCCGCGTCAGCATTATCAACGAAGCTTACCTTATCCACAAACCAGGCATTACCTATGGCGTGAGGATTCTTCTGTACGGTACGCTTATTGTCCTGAAGCGGAAGAATCATGTAGCGCATATTAAGCATGTTGAGCACAGGCATTACGCTGTCTGCATTTACGGCATCAATATTGCCCTCAGCTTTAATGAGAGCATTGAGAGAAGCCGACATCTCTGGTGCGATATAAGCGCTTATTATGTCCTGATAACGCTGAAGCTTGGCAGCATGATAGCCTCCGATAGACTTGTGGTAGTAAGATGTCTCGTTCTCGTTGAAGGTGTTTGAAGCATAGTTGAGCACTCGGTAGTTTCCGCAGTCAGACTTATCCTTCAGAATCTCCTCATCCTCAGCAGTCATAAGCTGAGCATTGTCGCGAACATCAGGTTCTACGAACATGTCGTTGTGAAGATAACGCTTATTCACCTGCCACATATCCACGAGACATAGCACAATGAGAGCAGCCGTCATATAGTCTGCCTTAAGCCATTTCTTCAGATAAGCGAAGACTAAAGCCACGCCGATGAGGATGATAATGGCAGAGCGCCATGCGTCAGCAGAGAAGACAGCCTCGCGCATCTGGGTGAGGTTGGCAATGATTGCTCCGCGATATTCGTCTGGAATCTGCTGAAGACTTGCCATCTCAGAAGTGGAAATGACATCGCCAAGCATTCCAGGAGCTATGGCGAAAAGAACGGCTACACCAGCTGTAAGTGCTGTGCTGACCCAAAGCCAACGATTATTCTTGCCAAGACATTCTGGCTGCTCAACAACCTTCTTAAGCGCAAGCATACCGATAAGAGGCATCGTAAACTCTGCAATAACGAGGATAGAAGCCACGGTACGGAACTTTGAATACATCGGGAAATAGTCGATGAAGAAGTCGGTCAGAGGCATGAAGTTCTTTCCCCAAGAGAGAAGGATGCTGACAATGGTAGCAGCAAGCAAAGCCCACTTGACAGGTCCTTTGACAACGATGAGACCAAGTATGAAAAGAAGGCAGACGAATGCTCCTACATAAACAGGGCCTGAAGTTCCAGGCTGCTCGCCCCAATACTGTCCAATCTGCTGATAAACAGGTTCAAACTGAGGGTCAGCCTTCTTCATAGCAGTCTCATTCATGGCAAGTGGCACTGAAGCTCCACCCTTTGCATTAGGCACGAGGAGAGTCCATGTTTCGCCAATGCCGTAGCTCCACTGTGTGATGTAAGCGCGGTCAAGTCCGGAACGACCTGCCTGAGCCTGCTTATTGTCGTCAGTCTTCTGTTGAGTAAGCTCAGAACCACCACGCATCGTCTCTTTCTGATACTCCCAAGTATGATAGAGATTGCTCACATTGAGCATGATAGCGATGGCAGCAGAGGCGAAGCATACGCCGAGAGCTTTTACGATATGAGCATAATCCTTCTTACGAGCAGCCTCAATGATAAAGGCTATTACCATGAAGACGATGATGAACATATAGTAATACGTCATCTGGACATGGTTTGCCTGAATCTCAAAGGCTCCGAAGAGGGAGGTAAGAAGAAGGGCAAGGAGATATTTCTTCTTGAAAGCAAGCACAATGCCGGCAATCATCGGAGGAAGGTAGGCAAGAGCCCAGACTTTCCAGATATGTCCTGCGGCAATGATGATGAAGAAATAGCTGGAGAAAGCCCATACTACGGCTCCGAGAGCTGCCATCCAAACCTTGAAGTTGAAGGCACGAAGAAGGATGTAGAAGCCAAGGAGATAGACGAAGACATACCAGACATAATCCGGCATCCAAAGGTGGTAAGCATTCACCACAGCGTGAAGCGGCTTCTGCGAATCATAGGAAGGAGCTGTCTGATAGGTCGGCATTCCGCTGAAAACGGAACCTGTCCAACGAGACTGCTCTCCAGTCTTTTCTTTAAACTCGCTAGTCTCCTGACCGCCGCCACGACCAGCAGAAGCGTCGTGCTGGAAGAGGATCTTGCCGTCAGTAACGGCTGGAGAGAAATAGGCAAACGATACCGCTGCGAAGAATACTACGACGAGAATGTCGTAGAGATAAGTCTTTAGTATTTTCATTTCAAGCTAATGAACCAATATATAATAAATAAGTAAATAAATAAGTAAGTGAATATATCTTTATACATACAAAGAATCATTCAACAGTCTTCTTTTTCCTTGGTTTGTTCTTCTTTGGCTTAATCAATCCAGCCTTTATGAGAGTTTCCTTCTTCTTTCGGTTTTCCCTGTACTGGAGAATCTTAGCTCTCTTCTTCTGATATGCTATCTCCTCCTTTATTTCGTCAGTCAGGAATCTGATGCAGGTAATGATACGCTGGCGGTCAAAATCCTTGCCAAGACGACGGGCAGAATAGAACTGATCGTGAAGAGAGTAAGTACATTCCTTGCGAACCTCAATGTTGCGATGTAAGACTCCCGCCTCATGGAGCTGAAGACGACAGATCTCTGGCAAGTCAATGAACCATTTCTTCTGCGTTGGATCTGTTATGGAAGTCATATATTCCGCAGGCATTCCGCATCTCTCAAACAGCGGAAGAGCCTTGAACTGCTCATAGACTTCTTCACCCACCTCGAAAGCGCGAACCTGAATGCAAGGACCGATGACAGCTTTCAACACACGGACATCTGTACCGAAGTCCCTGACCATCCTCTCAACAGTAGCACCGATGATGTTCTTCACCGTACCTTTCCATCCGGAATGAACGGCACCAACGGCAATATGCTCCTCGTCGAAAAGAAGAATCGGCACGCAATCGGCTGTCTTCACTCCGACTCTTATTCCCGGAACATCAGAAATAAGGGCATCAACGCCTGTGATATCGTCAATCTCTTGCGGCACACGGCGAACTTCTGCCGAATGTGCCTGATGAAGAGGAAGGATGACATCAAAGTCAAGAGAGTCTTCTATGTTGGTAGAGAAAGCCTCTACGTCTGGATGAATATCGTATTTTAACATAAAAAGAATGATATTAAAGGGAAATCTTCTTGAGTATTGCAAGGAGATGACGCCAAACCATATCGACTGTCGGGATAAGGAGTCGCTCGTCAGGAGAATGAACGCCACGGAGAGTAGGACCGAAGCTTACCATATCCATGTTAGGATAACGCTCCGAGAAAAGTCCGCACTCAAGTCCGGCATGAATGCCGAGAACCTGAGGTTCCTTGCCGAAGAGTTCGCGATAGGTATTGACAGTGATCTCAGTAAGCTTACTGTCAGGATTCATCTTCCATGCAGGATAACCGTCACCCTGTACAACCTCTGCGCCTGCCATCTGGAAGCAAGCCTTGACGGTGTTAGCCATGTTACGGAGATTGCTCATCACGTTAGAACGCTGTGAGGCTACGACCTTCACCTCCGCATCTGTCGTTTCAACAGAAGCAACGTTGCTTGATGTTTCAACGAGCCAAGAGATAGCTTCGTCCTGACACATAGAGAAGACGCCATTGTCAACTGCCTGAAGAGAGCGAATGAGGTTCTCGCTGACGCTCTTAGGAAGAACAGCTTCAGCATCGCAGCTCTCCATATGGAACTGCATTCCCTGTTCGGTAACATGATATTCTTCCTCAAACTCAGAGACGAGGATGTTCCAATCAACTCGCACATTCTCCTTCTCTGCGAAAGGAACGGCAAAGACGATTACGCCGTCGCGAGGAATGGCGTTATGCATACGACCAGAAGCGAAAGAAGCAAGACGGAGATCCATCTTCTCCTGTTCGGCATAAAGGAAGCGCGCAAGAAGCTTTATGGCATTGGCGCGTTTCTTATTGATGTCGTCGCCGCTGTGTCCTCCTGTCAAGCCCTGAATCTGAGCCTTCATGAAGAAATACTTCTCAGGTGCAGATTCTTTCTGGAAACGGAAGAAAGCCTCCGTATTGATTCCTCCAGCGCAGGAAACGAAGATCTGTCCCTCGTCTTCGCTGTCAAGATTGATAAGCATGGAACCTGTCATGAAGTCGCCCTTCATGCCCATAGCTCCAGTAAGACCAGTCTCTTCATCACGAGTGAAGACACATTCAAGAGGTCCATGCTCAAAGTCGCCTTCAAGAATGGCAAGCTGCATGGCGCAACCGATGCCGTCATCAGCTCCGAGAGTGGTGCCTTTTGCCTTCATCCAGTCGCCCTCAATGTATGTTTCAATAGGATCATTGAGGAAATCAATGTTGCAGTCAGGAAGTT
The DNA here is from genome assembly GCA_045600885.1 of Prevotella sp. Taxonomy (GTDB): domain Bacteria; phylum Bacteroidota; class Bacteroidia; order Bacteroidales; family Bacteroidaceae; genus Prevotella. The sequence continues at coordinate 18,316 of JAZRYU010000059.1, read as the reverse complement.
TCTCGCAGACCATATCCATGTGACTCTGGAGAATGACAGTAGGTTTATCTTCCATGCCAGCAGAAGCAAGCTTGCGGATGATGACGTTTCCTGTTTCGTCAACAACGGTCTCAAGACCATGTTCCTCTCCGAACTCCTTAAGGAAAGCTATCATTTTCTCCTCGTGCTTTGAAGGACGAGGAATGCTGTTTATCTTGGCGAATTGTTCAAATACGCAGGTTGGTTGTAATGTCATATAGATAAGGAAATTAATACTTCACCTTCAGCTTTACGCCCTTGCTTTCATTCTGCATTCGGTCAAGAGCAGTAACGCAATAGAAGAAAGTCTGCTTCTTCTTACTTTTTGCTGCTGATGGAAGCTTGTAATATGTGTTTGTAGTATATGCTATAATCTTTGACTGGTCGTTGAGGTTTATCTTATCCTTTGCATTGAAACGATAGACAATGTATCTAACCGCCTTATCCTTCCAGTCGTCTCCCTTAGGAGCTTTCCAGAAAAGAACCCGCTCTGACTTATCATTTATAAGAGTAAGATCAGAAACTTCTCCAGGAGCCTTGCCATCAATAAAAGGCATCTTAGGCTGAAGAACAGGGGTGTTCCAATACTGCTTCTGAAGGCGATTGCCGTAGTTTCCGTAGTTGTCAACAGCACGACGAGAATACCAAAGAACAGTTCCCTGGACATTGCTCAACTCCTCATGAAGCTGAAATTTTGCTGCCATCTGGTCTTGAGAAGAATTGTTGAGGTCTTTGTTATCAACAGTTCTCTCTATGTCTTCGCCTATATAAAGCGGACGATTAGTGAAGTTCTTACTCCACCAACGGATAAGCGTCTTATAGTCTGCTGCCTTATGACCAATCTGCCAATAAAGCTGCGGAACGGTGTAATCCACCCAGCCCTTCTTGTCCCAAAGAAGGCAGTCAGCATAAAGATCGTCGTAGTTCTGAGTGCCATTAGTCTCACTACCCTTGGAATCGCTACGCTTGTTGCGATAGATGCCAAAAGGAGAAACGCCAAACTTCACCCAAGGCTTGACACCCTTGATAGTGGCAGAAAGCTGCTGTATGAAGGCATTAACATTACCTCTTCTCCAATCGCCAATAGACAAAGGGGTTCCCTGGCAATGCTGAACATAATAATTATAATTGTTAGTGTCAGGAAGAGGTTGACCGGCAACTGGATAAGGATAGAAATAATCGTCGATATGAATTCCGTCAACATCATAACGGCTTACGATGTCTGCCACAACCTTACAAGTATAATCACGACATTCCTTATAGGCAGGATTAAGAATAGTAAGTCCGTCATACTTGAAGCAATATTCCGGATGAACAGCCGCAATATGGTTCGGCGCAAGATCCTTGGTTGATTTTGTAAGAGCGCGATAAGGATTTATCCAGGCATGAAGTTCCATGTTGCGCTTATGACATTCTGTTATCATCCACTGGAGAGGATCCCAATATGGTGAAGGTGCCTGACCTTGCTTTCCTGTAAGGAACTTACTCCAAGGCTCAATGTCGCTCTGATACAAAGCGTCACACTCAGGACGAACCTGAAAGATGATGGCATTTGCGCCTTGACTTTTCAGGACGTTAAGCTGGTTGAGAAGATTCTGCTGCATGGCAGCTGTTGACATACCCTGAAACTGACCGTTGACACACTGAATCCATGCTCCGCGAAACTCACGCTTCTTCGTATCGTTTCCGAGAGAGACAACAGAAGTTTCCGTCTTACAAGCAGCAAAGACCAAGGCGAGAGCAAGACATGATAACAGAAAGAAGAGATTTGATTTCTTGATTATCTTCATAAAGAATAATAAAGAAGAAAACTACCAGCAAGACTTTTCACCCTGCCTGGTAGTTTCCCTATATTTTCAAAATTATTTTGCTGGCTTATATTCCTTGTTGAGGCCTTTAACCACTTCGTCTGTGATGTTGTAAGCCTGACCAGCGTAAAGAATGTTGTCGCCCTGCTTAGAGAAGATGAATGCATAGCCCTTTTGCTTGTTGTAGCGATTGATGAAGTTGTGGATTGAGTCAGCGAGAGATTCGTTGAACTTCTGCTCTTCCTCAGCAAACTCAGCAGAAAGTCTCTGCTGGAGAGCCTGGAGGTCCTGACTCTGCTTCTGAAGACCTGCCTGAACATTCTGTGCCTGCTGCATAGAATACTTGTTTGCCTGAACATCCTGCTGGAACTTAGCTGCAGCACTTTCAAGAGACTGCTGCTTGTTTGCAAGTGTAGTCTGAATGTTCTTGCCCTTCTTCTCAAGGTCTGCCTTAGCATTCTTGCACATTGTGTACTGAGTCATGATAGAGTCAATCTCAACATAAGCAATTTTCTGACTAGCATCGCTAGCAGCTCCTGGAGCCGCAGCAGCGTCAACTTTCTGTGCTTCATTATTACAAGAAGCAAGTGTAAGAGCAGCAAATGCTGCCATTAAAAGGATTTTTTTCATATTTCTTTATTATTTTTGTTTTCGCTTAAAGTTTATCTACACGCAACTTCTTCTCAGACAAAAGACGAGCTTCCTTGTCTTGCTTCATCACGCAATGAATACCCTGTTTGCGAAGAGCAGGATTGTCGCTGACATGCTGCGAAGAGAACTTTCCGTTAGGCTTCAGCAACACCTTAACAGAAAGCAAAAGAACCGCTGCGCCAACTAATGCGAGAGATATGAGTAATACGTTTAACATCGTAGAATACTATTTAGTTTTGACCAAATAAGTGCATATTTCGCGTGCAAAGGTATAAAAATATATTGAACATAGCAAACATTTTTGGCAAAAAACACTCTTTTTGAACATTTTTAATGTTTTGATGTTATTTAGTAAAAAAAGAAAATTAACTTTGCACGGTAAAAACAACTTAAAACCTACTATGAAAAGCGATATTGAAATTGCAAGAGAAAGCAAACTTAAACCTATCAACGAGATTGCAGCTAGCATTGGTATAGCTGCACAAGACCTTGAGCCTTATGGCCAGTACATTGCGAAGGTACCAGAAAAACTGATTATCGAAGAAAAGGTAAAGCAAAGCAACCTTATCCTTGTGACGGCTATCACGCCTTGTAAGGCGGGCAACGGAAAGACAACCGTTAGCATCGGTCTTGCACTTGGCATGAACAAGATTGGAAAGAACACTGTTGTGGCTCTTCGCGAGCCTTCACTCGGACCATGCTTTGGAATGAAAGGTGGTGCAGCTGGTGGCGGATATGCTCAGATTCTGCCTATGGAAAAAATCAATCTCCACTTTACAGGCGACTTCCATGCTATCACTTCGGCTCACAACATGATTGCAGCCCTGCTCGACAACTATATCTATCAGCATAAAGTTGAAGGCTTTGCCCTACGCGAGAAACTCTGGAAGAGAGTACTTGACGTTAACGACCGTTGCCTGAGAAGCGTTATCACAGGAATCGGAGCCAAGACAAACGGCGGTGTAATGGAAAGCGGATTTGACATTACTCCTGCAAGTGAGATCATGGCTATCCTCTGTCTCTCTACAAGCTTGGAAGACCTTCGTCGTCGCTTGGACAACATCCTTCTTGGTATAACTATCGACGGAAAGCCTTTCTACCTGAAAGATATGGGTGTAGGAGGAAGTATCATGGTCTTGCTGCTTGATGCTATCCGACCAAACCTCGTACAGACGACTGAGAATACTCCTGCCTTTGTACATGGCGGTCCTTTCGCAAACATCGCTCACGGATGTAATTCTATCCTTGCCACAAAGATGGCTATGAGTCATGCTGATTACGTAATAACTGAAGCAGGTTTCGGCGCAGACCTCGGTGCAGAGAAGTTCTTCAACATCAAATGCCGTAAGGCTGGACTTAATCCGAAACTGACTATCATCGTTGCTGCTACTCAGGCTCTGAAGATGCATGGCGACGTAGCCCTTGAAGATATCAAGAAGCCGAACAAGGAAGGACTGACTCGAGGATTGGCAAACCTCCAGAAACATATTGACAACATGAAGTCTTTCGGACAAACTGTTCTCGTTGCATTCAACCGTTTTGCTACAGATACAGAAGAGGAAATCGAAATCGTAAGAAACTACTGCGAAGAGCAGGGCGTTGGCTTTGCCGTGAACAATGCTTTCGTGGAAGGTGGACCTGGAGCTGTAGAGCTAGCAAACAAGGTTGTTGAACTGATTGACGAGAATCCTTCTGCTCCTGTTGCAAACACTTACGCTAACACAGACGATATAATAACAAAGATAGAAAGCGTCTGCAAGAAGATTTATGGTGCTAAATCCGTTTCTTTCGGAAAGCCAGCTGTACAGCAGCTCACTCGAATAAAGGAACTTGGCATGTCTCATTTCCCTGTATGCATAGCAAAAACCCAGTATTCTTTCTCAGCAGACCAGACTCGCTATGGAGTTCCAACAGACTTCAACATCCATATCCGCGACCTCGTAATCAACTCTGGTGCTGAAATGATTGTGGCTATAGCTGGCGACATTATGAGAATGCCTGGATTGCCTAAGTCTCCTCAGGCTGAAAGAATAGATTTCGTTAACGGTAACATCGAAGGTCTAAGCTAAAAAGATCATCAAAAAATAAGCCCGATAACCCTTATGAAGAAAAAATCCTTATTACTCTTATTATTCGTGGCAAATACTCTTCTGCTTCATGCTCAAGAGTATTTTGTCTCGACTTCATTCCATGAACCTGCCACAGACGGATTGCGCTTTATCTACAGCGAAGACGGCGTAAAGTGGGATTCCATACAAGGAACATTCCTTAAGCCAGGAATTACTTCCGTAAAGAATCCTGAGGCGGGAAAACAGGGAGTTATGCGAGACCCTAGTATCGCGGTTGGTCCTGACGGCACTTTCCATCTTGTATGGACATCTGCTTGGCGAGGAGATCCAGGCTTCGGATATTCTCATTCAAAAGACTTGATCCATTGGTCTGAGCCACGATTCATTAAGGTTATGGATGACCCTACGACAGTAAATGTCTGGGCTCCAGAGATATGCTACGATAAGGAGAAGAAGCAATTCATGATCTCTTGGGCTTCATGTATTCCTGGAGCTTATCCTGACGGTCAGGAAGAGCATCTTAATAACCATCGTCTCTACTACACGACAACGAAGGATTTCAAGAAATTTACCAAGGCTCAGTTGTTCATTGAGCCTGGTTTCTCTTGTATTGACGCAGCTCCTCCTGTACAGTTGAAAGATGGTTCTTGGGTTCTTGTTTTCAAAGACAACACTCGTCCGATGCGCAACATAAAGGTTGCCTTCGGAAAGTCTATGTACGGACCTTGGGAGAATGTCTCTGAATCAATATCAGAAGATTTCACGGAAGGTCCTACGTGGTGTAAGGTTGGTGATTGGTATTACATCTATTATGATTCTTATCGCCGCTATATTTTCGGAGCTCGACGCACTAAGGATTTCAAGAATTTTCAGGATGTGACTGGCGGAGTATCTGTTCCGCAAGGTCATAAGCACGGAACGATCTTCAAGGCTTCAAAGGAGATTGTTGACAATCTGAAGAAATACAATTCTGAATCTGTTCATTTCACTGGTTCTGCTATCGCCACTCCTTCTAGACATGACGGAGGTCTCTCTCCTGTCGTTGGTGTTCATAATATCCAGACCATGCGCGGAGGTATTGATGGAAATTGGCTTTACAACCATCAGCCGATGATTGCTTTCTGGAATGACACTTACTACATCCACTACCTTACTGACCCGCGTTCCGAGCATGAGCAGCCTGGAAAGACTATGTTTCAGACTTCAAAAGACGGTTACAATTGGACAAAACCTGAAGAGATTTTCCCTCCTTATCCTATTCCTGATGGTTTTAAGAAACAAGGAATGGATTACGTGGCAAAAGATCTGAAGTCTGTTATGCATCAGAGAGTTGGATGGTATGTCTCAAAAGACCGCAACACACTCGTTGCTATTGGTAATCATGGTATTGTGCTTCATCCGAAAGATGATCCTAACGACGGAAACGGAGTTGGAAGAGTGGTTCGCGAGGTAAAGAAAGACGGTTCTCTTGGTCCTATATATTTCATATATTATAACCACGATTTCAACGAGAAGAACACTATCTATCCTTATTATAAGAAGGCTAAGAACAAAGCTTTCGTTAAGGCTTGTGACGAGATTCTCGCTGACCCGATGCAACGAATGCAATGGGCTGAGGAATCTGACCGAAACGACGATATTCTTCCGCTGAAAACTCCAGCAAAAGCTTTCTCCGGCTATACTCTTCCGGACGGAAGAAAAGTAGGGCTCTGGAAACACGCTCTTACTTCTGTTTCTGCTGACGGAGGAAACACATGGCGTACCCCACTCCATCGCGCTCACGGTTTCGTAAACTCAAACGCAAAGATTTGGGGACAGCGTCTTTCTGACGGTTCTTATGCCACAGTCTATAATCCTTCGGAATATCGCTGGCCTCTGGCAATCTCTCTATCTGCCGACGGCTTGAACTACACAACGCTAAACCTCGTTACTGGAGACGTTACACCTGAGCGACACTATGGCCTTTACAAGAGTTTCGGTCCGCAATATGTCAGAGGCATTCAGGAGTGTAATCCGCAGCCTAAAGACGGAAATCTTTGGCTCACTTATTCTATGAATAAAGAGGATATGTGGGTTGCTCGCGTTCCTGTTCCTATTCAGACTGCTGCTACTCATCATGCCGACGAAAATTTCTCGACATACAATAGCCTTTCCGACATGATGTCATGGAACATCTATTCCCCTTTGAAGGCTCCCGTGGAACTTGACGGCGAATGGCTTAAGCTGTCCGACTCTGAGGTTTATGACTATGCCAGAGTAGAGAAGGTCATTCCTGCCACAAAGGAACTCGTCGTGGAGTTTAACGTCAAGGCTAAGCAGAATAATAACGGTCAGCTTAACATCGAGTTTACTGACGAAAAAGGTAATGTTGCTGCGAAGATTATTCTTGATGATACAGCAACGATGAGAGTGAAAGGCGGAGCTCGTTCTTCGAACATGGTTAAGGGATATAAGGTTGACGAGGTTTATCATGTGAAGGCTGTACTCTCGCAAGACCTTCATAGCGGAGTTTATTTTGTCAACGGAAAGAAGGCTGCTGCTCGTCAGTTCGATACTCCTGTAGGAGCCTTCAATCGTGTTGTCTTCCGTACTGGAGAAGAATTCACTCATCCTACTATTGAAACTCCTGCAGATCAGACAGAAGATATGGCTCGTGCTGATGAGTTTGATCCGTTAGCTGTCTTCGAGATTGCTAACTTCAAGACTTATTCATCTGATGCCGATGCCGCTGCTTCTGTACTTAAATATGACGATTACGCTCATTACGCAGAGAAGTTCAACACGATGGAAGACGAGAATATCGTTCAAGCTATCCCAAATTCCGAATCATCTGCTTGGATGAAGAAGAACATTCCTCTCTTCGATTGTCCGGATAAGCAGTTTGAGGAGATCTATTACTATCGTTGGTGGACTCTCCGCAAGCATATCAAGCGTACTCCGGTAGGCTTCGGTATGACGGAATTCCTCGTTCAGCGTTCATATGCAGACCGTTGGAATCTTATTGCATGTGCAATCGGACATCACGTCAACGAAACTCGCTGGCTCCGTGATCAGACTTATCTCGACCAGATTCTTAACACTTGGTATTTCGGCAACAAGGATAATCCGACAAAGGAAACAGGAACAGCTCTCAGCAAAATGACGAAGTTCTCTTCTTGGAATCCATACGCCATTTGGAATGCTTACAAGGTTAATGCTGATACAGCTATGCTCTCTCGCCTTCTTCCTTCTCTTGAAGCTGAATATGCAAGATGGCAGAAGACTAATGTTCTTGATAATGGTCTCTACTGGCAGGGTGATGTTCAAGACGGTATGGAGGAAAGTATATCCGGCGGTCGCAAGAAGCAATATGCTCGCCCTACAATCAATTCCTACATGGCTGCCAATGCCTTCGCCCTTGCTAACATAAAAGATGAACTCGCATCTAAAGGCATAAAAGAACAAGTGACAGAAAGCAATAAAGAAGCCAAAGAAGCCCCTGTATCAGAAGCGTCAGATTCTGATAAATACCGCAAAGAAGGCTCTGCTCTTTGGGCTCTCATTCAGGAAAAGCTTTGGAACTCTAACCTCCAGTTCTTCGGAACTCATCGCGGCGATTCTCTTGCCGATGTTCGTGAAGCTATCGGATATATGCCTTGGTACTGCGAACTTGCGGAACCAGGTTCTAAGTATGATGTCGCTTGGAAGCAGCTTACTGACGAGAAAGGCTTCAATGCTCCTTTCGGACTCACTACAGCAGAACGTCGTCATCCACTCTTCCGCTCGCATGGCTTTGGCAAATGTGAATGGGATGGCGCTATCTGGCCTTTCGCCACTTCACAGACGCTTACTGCTCTCGCCAACTATCTCAACAGTTTCGCTTCATCGGGAAATACGTCTCTCCCGGCAGAGGGACTTGAGGGCGTTTTCTTCTCTGAAATGCTGAAATATGCAGAAAGTCAGCATTATCGCGGACGTCCTTACATCGGAGAGTATCTTGACGAGACAACAGGTTACTGGCTTATGGGAGATCGTGAGCGTTCTCGCTACTACAATCATTCCACTTTCTGCGACCTTGTCATTAACGGACTTATAGGTCTGCGTCCTTCAGCAGGAAATAACTTTGAGGTCAATCCACTCATTCCTGCTGGTAAATGGGATTATTTCTGCCTTGACAACGTACTCTATCATGGACATAACATCACGATAATCTACGATAAAGACGGACAGCGATACCATCAGGGTAAGGGACTCAGAGTCTTTGTTGACGGAAAACTCAAAGCACAGGCAGAACAAATCTCAAAACTTTCTGTTAGTATCTGATCATAAATATCATACAGCATACTTTTTTATAATATAAACACTTTAGTTTACAACAAAAACACTTTAAGAATATGAATAAGTTCATTCTTTCCTTCATGGCATTTGCCGCTATCTCTTTCTCTTCTTGTGGCAACAAAACTTCCGAAACTCCTGCAGACTCTGACAGCATTTCAGAAGTTGTAGCGGATTCTTCAGATGCTCCATCTGATGTTGAGACAGTTGAGTCAACCATCGAAGACCTTACTGAAGCTCTTGAAGAAGGAGACGAAGAAGACATCCAGGAGATCGTTGAAGAAACTAACGATAAGGTTGTTGCCCTCATGGCTGAAGGCAAGACAGAAGAGGCTAAAGCTTACGCAGAGGCTATCAAGAAGTTCATTACTGAGAACAAAGATAAACTCGAAGCTACAGGTAGTGCTGCTATCGCAGCTATTGTTTCTAACGTAGAGAGTCTCGACGTAGCAAATCTTGAAGAGACTGCCAAATCTCTTGCATCTTCACTTAAGGGACTTACTGGCGAAAATGCCGCTGCTATCGAGGCAAAGGCAAAGGAGACAATGGAAGACCTCAAGAATTCTGATGCCGCAGAGAAAATCGAGAATGCGGCTAATGATTTGAAGAATGATGCCAAACAAGCTGTTGACGATGCCAAGGCTAAGGCAAAGGAGAAAATCAACAAGGATGTTGAAGAAAAGGTTGAGAAAGCCAAAGAAAAGGCTAACGAACAGGTAGAAAAGGCAAAAGAAAAAGCAAACGAGAAGATTAACGAAGGTATCGGAAAACTGCTCGGAAGATAACTTTATTCAATTACACTATTTTGCTTCAAATAAAAGTTATGAACAGAATACTTACTTTGCTTATGGCGCTCATGCTGGCAGAAGGCATTAGCGCACAAAACGCAAAATTCGGCAAACCGTCTAAAGAAGAATGGGAACTCACTAGCGTTGATTTCGCACCTGATGCTTCTGCCGTGGTGCTTTACAAGTCTGTAGAGGTAAACTACAAACTGACGGGTGAGTTTAGTGCTCGCGGAGATAATGGTGGTGACCTCAGCGATGATGGTTTTGCACAACTTGGCACGACGAAGCATTATAGTCCGAGCATGTCAACCATGACTTACGATGTGAAGCTTCGCACGAAAATTCTTACAGATGCTGGTCGTGAGTATGCTGCCATAGACATCGTCAGTCTTAATGACAAGAACGACATGGATATGCGCGATGAATTCTACGAAATGAGTGTCGTTGTCTTCTCTAATGTTAACGGAAAGGTCAAGAAGAAGCGTATTACGAATGCCCAGATTAAGGATGAACGCCTTAATGATTACTATTATATCCGTCATGTCCGCATCCCGGATGTAAATGTCGGCGACATCATAGAATGCCAGTACCAGCTTTTCAGCAATCGCTCCACATATATATATAATACGCAGATGCAGGAGAACATTCCCGTTCTCTTTGCACGATGCAAGATGGAGATTCCGTTCTTCCTTCAGTTCAATGTAAACAAGCCTGAGGTGTCCAACTTTGCAGCTTCCGTTGCTCGTGGCAACATCATCCTTCCTTCACAGAACAATGACCTTCGCACACCAAAGAAATGCACGTCAAATGTTTACGTCATAGAAGGTCGTAACATTCCGCCTTACGATGGCGATATTGACGTTAAGAAGATTTCCGATGGCAAGGTCTATACCGTAAGAACCGAAATCAAGGACAAAACATACGACGCTAATTCTGACATTTTCGGCTCCGTTCGTAATCTCATCATCGGAAAATAAACCATCTGTTATCTTACTGCAAATCATTAAAACTTGAAGAAAAAATGTAACATATTTCCCGTATTTCGGCAAAAAAGGTATTAATTTTAGTTCATTTCGCTATTTTTTAGCCATTTTTCTTGCAGAATATCAAGGAAAGTTTTAATTTTGTAGTGCAAAAACCAATAATAATACAGGAAAAACCATCTAAACAATTCATGAGTTATATTAAATTTGAGAAAGCTCTGATGACCAATCTGGAGGAATCGTTGCAGCGAGAATTGTTGCGTACGAATCGTTCCGGAGCATACTCTTGCTCGACAATCGTTGATTGCAACACAAGAAAGTATCATGGTTTGCTCGTTGTTCCAGTACCAGAATTGGACGATGAAAATCACGTTCTTCTTTCTTCGCTTGACTGTACCGTTGTGCAGCATGGCGTAGAGTTCAATCTTGGATTGCACAAGTATCAGGGAAACAATTATGCCCCTAAGGGACATAAGTACATTCGCGAGTTCTCTTGCGATCTGATGCCAACGACTATCTATCGCGTTGGTGGTGTTATTCTTAAGAAGGAGGTTATCTTCCAGACGTTTGAAGACCGTATTCTTCTTCGTTACACTCTTGAGGATGCTCATTCTCCTACGAAGCTTCGCCTTCGTCCGTTCCTCGCTTTCCGTAGCGTTCGTCAGTTCACTCACGAGAACAATGTTGCTTCTCGCGAGTATAAGCACGTGCCTAACGGCATCAAGACTTGTATGTATGCGGGTTATCCAGACCTCTACATGCAGCTCTCTAAGAAGAACGAGTTCGTATTCCAGCCTGACTGGTATCGCGGAATAGAGTATCCTAAGGAACAGGAGCGTGGTTACGCATCAAACGAAGATCTCTACGTACCAGGATATTTCGAGGTTAACATGAAGAAGGGCGACAGCATCGTTTTTGCGGCTTCCACTTCTGAATATAAGAGCTCTCAGCTCAGCAAGCTCTTCGAAGATGAATGCAAGGAGCGTGTTCCTCGCGACAATTTCTACGACTGTCTCGTTGGTGCTGCTCACCAATTCTCTAACTATGATGGCGAAGAGAGTTACATCCTTGCCGGTTATCCTTGGTTCAAGGCTCGCGCTCGTGATACGTTTATAGCTCTTCCTGGTCTCACTCTTTCTATTGATGAGGTTGAGAAGTTTGAGCGTTTCATGAAGACTGGCGAAAAGGCTATCCGTGAGTTCATGGAAGGCAAGCCTCTCACTGTGAAGATCTATGAGATTGAGCAGCCAGACGTAATGCTTTGGGCTATCTGGGCTCTACAGCAGTATAACAAGGTTGTAGGCGACGCGAAGACTTTCGAGAAGTATGGTGCGCTCATCACAGACATTGCTCACTACATTCACGACAATAAGCACCCTTACCTCCGCTACGACGAGAACGGACTTGTCTGGGTTGACGGTAAGGAGAGAGCTATGACTTGGATGAACTCTACTGCAAACGGTCGTCCTGTTGTACCTCGTACTGGCTATTGCGTTGAGATCAATGCTCTTTGGTACAACGCTCTGAAGTATTGCGCTAAGCTTGCCGTTTACAATAACGACGCTAAGAATGCTCAGATGGTTGAGGAGCTTGCTTCTCTGACTAAACAGTCATTCATTTCTACATTCGTAAACGAATATGGCTATCTCTTCGACTATGTTGATGGCAACTATGTTGACTGGAGCGTTCGCCCTAACATGATCTTCGCAACTGCCCTTGACTATTCTCCTCTCTCTCAGGAACAGAAGAAGAGCGTTGTTGACTATTGTACTCGCGAGCTCCTTACTCCTCGCGGTCTCCGTTCTCTCTCTCCAAAGAGCGGCGGTTACAACCCAATGTACGTTGGTCCGCAGCATCAGCGTGATTATGCTTACCATCAGGGTACGGCTTGGCCATGGCTCGGCTGCTTCTATCTTGAAGCAATCCTTCGTCTCTATAAGAAGTCTCGCCTCAGCTTCATCCAGCGACAGATGGCAGGCTACGAAGAAGATATGACTCTCAACTGCGTTACCACTATCCCTGAACTCTCTGACGGTAACCCTCCGTTCCGCGCTCGTGGAGCCATTTCCTTCGCTATGAATGTGGCAGAGATTCTGCGTACTATGAGTATCATCGGAAAATACACATATAATAAATAAAGAAAGGACGCACAAATGAAAGTATTAATGTTCGGATGGGAATACCCACCTCACGTATTTGGCGGACTTGCTACTGCTAACTATGGTATCACTCAAGGTCTCAAAGCTCAGAGTGATCTTGAGATAACTCTCTGTCTGCCTCATCCTTTTGGCGACGAAGAGAAGAATGCTGCAAAGATTATCGACCTCGGTAATGTGCCTATCGCATGGCGCGACCCTTCTTGGGAGTCCGTTGTTGAACGTATCGGCACTAAGATGGATCCGCAGATTTATTTCCAGATGCGCGATCATATCTACGCCGACTTCAACTACATGCCTGTAAACGACATGGGTTGTCTCTATTTCTCTCCTGGTTATACAGGCAATCTTCCAGAGGAGATCAATAACTACTCTATCGTTGCCGGCGTTGTTGCTCGTGCAGAGGAGTTCGACATCATCCACGCTCACGACTGGCTCACTTATCCTGCTGGTATCCATGCTAAGCAGGTCAGCGGAAAGCCACTCTGCATCCACGTTCACGCTACTGACTTCGACCGCTCTCGTGGTAACGTAAATCCAACTGTTTACTCTATCGAGAAGAACGGTATGGACAATGCCGACTGCATCATGTGTGTGTCTGAACTTACACGCCAGACAGTCATCAACCATTACCACCAGGATCCTGCAAAGTGCTTCGCTGTTCATAATGCCGTTTATCCTCTCAACGAAGAGTATCAGGCTATCCCTCGTCCTGACCATACTGGTAAGGAGAAAGTCGTAACCTTCCTCGGTCGTCTCACTATGCAGAAGGGTCCTGAGTATTTCGTTGAAGCTGCCAAGATGGTGCTCGACCGTACTCACAACGTCCGCTTCTGTATGGCTGGTTCTGGCGATATGATGGAAGCTATGATTCAGATGGTTGCTGATCGCGGCATTGCAGATCGTTTCCACTTCCCAGGCTTCATGCGCGGAAAGCAGGTTTACGAGTGTCTGAAGGATTCTGACGTTTACGTAATGCCTTCCGTTTCCGAGCCGTTCGGCATCTCGCCTCTTGAGGCCATGCAATGCGGAACACCTACCATTATCTCATATCAGTCAGGCTGTGGTGAAATCCTCACCAACTGTATCAAGACAGACTATTGGGACATCCACGCAATGGCTGATGCCATCTACTCTATCTGTGCCAACGACTCTCTCTTCGAGTACCTCTCTGTTGAGGGCAAGAAGGAGGTTGACCAGATTACATGGGAGAAGGTAGGTCTCTGGATTCGTGAACTTTACGATAGAACTTTAGGGCTGAAATAAAGCCCTCGTGTTCGAAGCGTCAGCTTCATAATAAATCATCAAATCGTCAAATCAATAAATCATCAACTGACAAGATGAAAACTATACAATTATACTTTGAGATTCACCAGATTACGCATCTCAAGCGTTACCGTTTCTTCGACATCGGTACCGACCATTATTACTATGATGACTACGAGAACGAGCGTAGCATCTCTGAGATTGCTGAGCGTTCATACATGCCAGCTCTCACCACATTCCAGGAAATGATCAAGGAGAACGGCAAGTACTTCAAGATTGCATTCTCTATCTCAGGCGTTGGTATGGAGCAGCTTGAAATGCACGCTCCTCAGGTTATCGCTAAACTTCAGGAACTCAACGAGACTGGCTGCGTAGAATTCCTTGCTGAGCCATATTCTCACGGTCTCTCTTCTCTCGCTGACCCAGAGTGCTTTGCTGAGGACGTAAAGAAGCAGGCTGAGAAGATGAAGGAATACTTCGGAAAGTATCCTACTGTTCTTCGCAACTCATCGCTCATCTATTCTGACGACATCGCTATGCAGGCACAGGCTATGGGCTTCAAGGGTATGCTCACAGAAGGTGCAAAGCACGTTCTCGGATGGAAGTCTCCTCACTATGTCTATAGCTCAGCCGTTGCTCCTGACCTCAAGCTCCTGCTTCGTGACGTGGAACTCTCTGACGACATCTCTCTCCGCTTCAACAATCCAGAGTGGTCTGGTTATCCACTCTTTGCTGACACATACATCAGCCGCATTGCTGAAACTCCAAAGGAAGAGCAGATCATCAATATCTTCATGGAGCTTTCTGCCATCGGTATGGCTCAGCCTCTCTCTTCTAACATCCTCGATTTCTTCCGCGCTCTACCACTTTGCGCTAAGGAGAAAGGCATTGAGTTTGCAACTCCTTCAGAGGTGTTCAGCAAGGTAAATGCTGTTGACTATATCTCTGTTCCAGACACACTCTCATGGGTTGACGAGGAGCGTGACTGCTCATGTTGGCTCGGTAACAACATGCAGCGTGAGGCGTTCAACAAGCTCTATTCAGTTGCAGAGCGCGTTCGCATCATGCAGGATCCTGCCATCACTCAAGACTGGTACTATCTTCAGGCTTCTAACAACTTCCGCTTCATGACCACTAAGGCTTCTAACGTAGGTCTTGACCGCGGTATCTACATCACTCCGTTCGATGCCTTCACAAACTATATGAACATCCTCGGCGACTTCATGCACAGAGTGAAGAGCAAGTTCCAGTCTCTCGACGACGATGAGCTCAACGACCTTCTCACTACAATCCGCAACCAGGGTGAGGAAATCACTATGAAGGATCAGGAGATTGAGCGTCTCAAGGCTATGATCAACAAGATTGCTCCAGACGCTCTTGCTGAGAAAAAGCCTGCTAAGAAGGCTGCGGCTAAGAAAGCACCTGCTAAGAAGACTGCAGCCAAGAAGACTACAACTAAAAAGGCTGCGGCAGAAAAGCCTGCTGAAGAAAAGTAAACTTACATTCTTACATCTAAGCAATAGGAGAAAAGCCGCATGGCTTTTCTCCTTACTTTATTACCATGACCAGACTACCCTTAATCTTACTTCTTGCCCTTTCACTTTCCTCCTTTTCCACAATATCCCAAGAAGCCCCTGCCCTCTCCTTTCAATCCGCTCCCGTGACTGATGCGCCAGCTTCTGGCTACGTCCCAGTCTCTTCTGGCGGAAGACTCTATTACGAAGCAGAAGGCAAGGGAGAAACCGTTATCCTCCTTCATGGTCATACCCTCGACCGCCGAATGTGGAAGCCGCAGATTAAGGCTTTGCGAAAGCATTATCGCGTCATCTGCCCAGACCTTCGCGGCTATGGTCTCTCCTCAAAGCAGGCTGACGGACTTCAGTTCACGCATACAGATGATGTCATCGCCCTTATGGACTATCTTCATATAGATAAAGCCCACATAGTAGGTCTGTCCATGGGATCATTCATAGCCAGCGAGATGGTAGCCCTTCATCCCGAACGACTCCTCTCTGCCACCCTCGCTTCAGGCAATATCCGTAAGCGTCCAGGTCCTTCCACTCCCTTCTCTGCCGAAGAGATAGAGAAGGCAGACAAGGAGATTGAGGCTAATAAGGCGAAAGGAGTAGAGCAATGGAAACGCGAATGGATAGAACAGCTCGTTGGCGGAGGTGGATCAAAGGCTGAGAAGATACGCAAGTCTGTTACGGAGCAAGTCTCCGACTGGGATGCCTGGCAACTGCTTCATCGCGAATGCCGTGCCTATTACGGCAATGAAGCGTGGGACACATTAAAGACCAAATGTCCAGCCATTCCCACCCTCATTCTCTCTGGCGAAAATGAAAAGAAATCACCACGAAATCCAATGCTCCAATATCTGCCTAACGGACGACAGGAAGTAATAAAAGATTGTGGCCACATGAGCAATATGGAGCGTCCAAAACAATTCAATCAACTCCTCCTAAAGCATCTGAAAGAAAACTCTCATAACTCATGAAAACTCACATCCTCTCCTTTACCTCACTCTTACTTCTCTTGACCACTAATGCGTTTGCCCAGAAGACAGTCACAGCCAATGGCAATACCTACACCATCACTTCCGGCAACTGCACAATGCTTGTCGATGGCGATCGTGGCGGAAAGGTCATTTCGCTAAAATGCGGTGACGCAGAACTCATTGCTCAGCATAAGGCTAAGACCGAGCAAATGCGCTTTGAGAATCCCAATGACTTCGGTTCCACATTCTGGCCAAGTCCACAGAGCAACTGGAACTGGCCTCCGATTGCCACCTACGACAGCAAGCCTTACAAGGCTACTACCACCACAGGCGGAAGCGTCACTCTCACCAGCGCAGAAGACGAGAAATACCCATACGTCTTCACCAAGACTTTCAAACCGTTAGGCAAAGGCACATTCGAGATAAACTACAGCATAAAGAACATTGGAGGCAGCGATGTCAAAGTGGCACCATGGGAGATAACCCGAGTGCCAGGCGGCGGAATCTTCTTCTTCGAGGCTCCTGAGGTGCGACCACTTACCGAGATGACCTACACCACAGAGATGGGATGGCAATGGGTAAAGTATATTTCAAAGGAGCGCGTAAACAGAAAGATCTTCGCCGACTCTAAAGGCTGGCTAGCCTATGCCGACAACGGTCTTCTCTTCGTTAAGCAATTCCCTGACATCGCCACAGGCAAGGCAGCACCAGGTGAAGACGAGTTTGAGCTCTATTTCAACATGGGAAACACCTACACTGAGATAGAGAACCAGGGCGAATATACCCTACTCCACCCTGGCGACTCCCTCAACTGGCGCGTACTTTGGACTCTCGTTGCCGTAGATAAGAATGCCGACAAAACTACACTAAAGTCTTTAACAGAGAAGATTATGAAGTAAAGTTTCCCACCCTTTGAAAGGTGGGAAACTTTAATATATTACTATATGTGAATGAGTGAATGAATGAATGAATGAACGAGATTTTTGCGTGTATTTCATTCATTCACTCATTCACTCAAAATACACAACACAAAAACAAGTTACACATATATTATATATTTATTTTAATTAATGAATGTAAGTAATACTATGAAAAGGGAGGCTAGCTGACAATATTTTTGAGTGAATGAATGAATGAATGATTCTTCTTACAATCTGTCACTTTTCGCTCTGTAAGGATTTCCCCTCAGATAATTTTAATTTTTCCCTTTTCCCTTTTTATTTTTAATTTTTAATCTTTAATTTTTCCCTTTTCATGACTTCCATGACGTAACTCCCTGCGAAACGACTCGTCTCCCTAAGCTTTTCACATCGTTTCCCTAAGCAATACAACAGCTAAACCAGCGCAAAAACGACCCAATTTCAGCCGTTCCTACGCCATCCACACCTTAACCCACTGATTATCAGCATATAACCTTACCTCGCCACATTCCCGTATTTCCAGCCAAATATATATCATTCAAAAACGCGCTGCTCTCGCAAGGTTACCACAAACCAGAATGTAAGCAAATAAGCCTTTTTACTTACAATCTGACACACAGCAACTCTTCAAAATCCTTGCTTTATATTTATAAAATAAATATAATTAAAAAAATAACCGCTAAAATTGTGTGTTTTCATTTTTTTTTCTTACCTTTGCAGCAAACTTTTCGATGAAACCGAAAACAAAGGCACGATATAACAGTGAGTGCTGTCTATCTCAGTCGATTGGAAGATTACTCGAAAAGGATTTGGATATTTGAAAAAAAGTGATTAGCTTTGCAGTAC
>JAZRYU010000058.1:0-32509 GCA_045600885.1 Prevotella sp. | reverse complement strand
GTGATGGCATCACGCATCGCCTCACGCTTCTTCCGCTCAGCCTCGGCTATGAGGATAGGATCGTTCTCCTTGGCATACTTGCTCTCGCGGTATTCTGCATAGAGTTCTATTGCTTTCTCATACACCTTGCGGTTATCATGCTGATGTATTCGCCTTTCTCTATCATCACGGTGAGCAGGTCGGCTAGTTCATCGCGTTCACACTTGGTGAAGTCATCCAAGCGTCCCATGCCGAGGACGCAGCGGTTATGCTTCTTGCCCTTGGCATCACGGTAGGACTTGGTAAGGTGGTAGTAGTCGTATGCTGACAACGTGCCGTCCTGCTTCCTGTAGAATCTATCGACCTTTCTTGCAAACATGGGTGCAAAGGTACGACAAAAAAATCATACAACAAAATCGTTTTGGGCACCACATCGCGCGTTTTTCTGGAACGACGGGCAAGATTAACCATTATTAACTAAAAATCATAAGAAAATGGAGGAAAAACACCACTTTAAGGTGATTTTCTAAACATTATTTAACATATAGGCTCAAAGCTTGCTGCAATGTGGGCTAAATTTTAAATGCGAAGCTTGAGTAGTTTATTTCGCCATCTTATAGATAGCAACCATGTCGTCGCGGTTAAGTTCTACGAGACCGCCGATATTGCGAGCACCGAACTCACAGCATTTGTCTGCCATGATTTCAATCTCTTCGTCAGTGACATCGCGTCCGATGAGGTCGTGGATGTTTGTAGGCATGCCGATAGAGCGGAAGAAGCACTCGCAAGCCTCAATGCCCGCCTCAGCAGTTTCTTCAGCAGACTTGAAGTTCTGAGTTACGCCCATCACGTTGACAGCGAACTGAGCGAAGCGAGAGATGTTCTTATGGCAAGTGTAGCGTGCCCAGCTTCCCCAGAGGGCAGCGAGACCCGCACCATGAGAAACATCGAACATGCCGGACAGCTCATGCTCAAGAGTATGCGTAGCCCAGTCGCCAATGGTGCCACAACCAGTGAGGTCGTTGTGGGCAAGACTGCCAGCCCACATGATCTGAGCGCGTGCAACGTAGTCCTCAGGATTCTTCATAACCTTGCGTGCATTGTCCATAACATCTCGCAGCAAAGCCTCAGCGATGGAAGCCGTAATTGTCATCTCGTCTTCCGTAGAGAAATAGCGCTCAAAGGTGTGCATCATCATGTCTGTTATGCCGCATGCCGTCTGCCATGCAGGGAGAGTGAAGGTGCGCTCTGGATTCATGATGGCAAATTTACAGCGGAACTCATCAACGCAATAGTCTTTCTTCAGGTCGCCGTCTTCATTTGTTATGACACAGCCATTGCTCATCTCGCTTCCGGCAGCAGGGATAGTGAGAACGCAAGCCACAGGAAGATACTTTGTTGCCATAGCCTTGTGAATGAAGAGATCCCACACGTCGCCGTCGTAGAACATACCAGCACTGATGGCCTTTGCAGAGTCAATGACAGAACCACCACCGACAGCCAGGAGGAAGTCAATGCCTTGTTCGCGGCAAATGTCAATGCCCTTGCGAACCAGCGATACGCGAGGATTAGGAACCACGCCGCCCAACTCTACGAATTCAATGCCATTCTCAGTGAGCGATGCCTTCACAACATCAAGCAGACCAGAACGCTGTGCACTCTGACCACCATAATGGAGCAACACCTTGCTGCCTCCGTATTTCTTTACCAGAGCACCTGTCTGGCTTTCTGTCTCCTTGCCGAACACGACCTGCGTAGGGGCATAGTAATTGAAGTCAATCATTTTTATTATAGGGTTAAATAGATAAAGGTAAATTGTACGTTACATTACTTCCTTCTTCGCTTTCTCCATTGCAGCAATGATGCGGTCGCACCAAGCGTCAAATTCTGGGTCTGGCGTTTGCAGTTCTTCATGCTGAAGCATATAGGCAACAGCTTCGCGAGCACCCTGATCAAAAGATTTTGTGGCAACGAATCCCGGCACGGCGCGCTTTACCTTGGTATTGTCGAAGATAACCGTGCACGCCTTGTCGCCGATGAGTCCACCTTCAAGGTCATATTGCTTGCCCACTTCTGCGAGGAAGTATGAAGAAACATGATATGGGATGAGCTTTACGCCGAGAGCCTCTGCAATGATTTCGTGAATCTGATTCCATGTGAGCTGTTCGTCGGCAGTAATCTGGAACGCCTCACCGATGGCGTGCTTGTTGCCCATCAGTCCGACGAAAGCCTTGGCAAAGTCGGTGTTGTGAGTAACATGCCAAAGGTTTGTGCCGTCGCCTGGAATGATAACCGGTTTGCCCTCCATCATTCTGCGGAGCACCTGCCAGCAACCGTTGTCGCCATGAACAGCCACAGGAACGCCACGTTCGCAGTAAGTATGGCTTGGACGAATGATGGTGATAGGGAAATTCTCTTCGCGATACCACTTCATGAGCAGTTCCTCGCAGGCAATCTTGTTGCGTGAATATTCCCAGTGAGGGTTAGCAAGGGTTGTTCCCTCCGTGATGTAAGGAGAGGCGAGCGGCTTCTTGTAGGCAGACGCAGAGCTGATGTACATAAACTGGTTTGTCTTGCCCTTGAAGAGTCTGTAGTCTCGTTCCAGCTGTTCAGGAACAAAGCCGATGAAGTCGCACACAACATCGAAATGCATGTCTTTGATAGCCTCAGCCACCTTGACCTCATCGTCTATGTCAGCAATGATTGTTTTTACGTTTGTTGGCAGATCAGCGTTGCGAGTGCCGCGGTTCAAAAGATAGAGTTCCCATCCTTCTGTTTGGGACAGGAGACGTGTGATGGCGGAACTGATGGTTCCTGTTCCGCCGATAAAAAGGGCTTTCATATAATGGTATTATTAGTTTTTGTCGGTTGCAAAGGTAAGAAAATTGTTGCAAACCGCAAAATTTTTCAACGAAATTTCCGTTTTTTCATTTTCTATGGATGGAAAACATCACTACTTCTGTTTCTTTTGAGACTCCAGATTGTTAGCAGCTTCTATTCCTTCCTTGAGTTTCTTCACTGGATCTTGAGTCAGGAATTTCTCTGCATCGGCAATAAGTCCTGGCGAACATGCTCTGAAAATATTCAAGGTTACAAGGAAGTCTGTAATCTTGTTGTCCTTTACATACTTTGTAAGATTTGGGAGAAAGTAGCGGTAGTCTATGACATGTATTTCCTCAAACGAATAGAATAAATAGCCTGGCAAAGTGTTTCCAAAACTATCCTTAAGGATGGCTAATCTGCGTCCATTCTTTGTGGAAGTTTCCACTTTAGTGATTTTGGAGTCACCACCCATAAACGTGCAGTAAGCATTACCACTTCCGTCAGGATATGTATGGAAATATTCCCCCTTTGTAGGAGGATTCTCGCCAATAACGAAATGATTCGCTGTCTTATAGTTCACGTATGTCGTATTATACTGAACTCCGTTAGGGGTCCAATAGACGAAATCCTCAGGAGCTTCTTTTATGGATGCATCTCCAGTGTATCCGTACATTGAGCCCACATAGCCATGAATTACGTGTTTTGTGTAAGATGATAACGGCTTGAAAGGAACGCCTGCCACACTAGCAAACTTCTGTGCAGCATAGAATCCTCCCAATGGAGACCAGTGGTGGTCGGTGCGAAGATAGATGTTCTCGTTGGCATGTTGACCGAGTACGGAGTAGGCGTCAACGGCTTTTACGGTAGAGTCAAGTAACTCGTAGCTTGCCTTTATGACAGGATACTGAGGCTTACATGCATCTTTAGCCTTGTCAGGGCAATAGAACTCAATGGCGGTAGGAATGATGAGGCTGTAAACTTGCACTCCTTTACCGAAAGTGGTCTGATACTTATTCACCATATCAGAGTAAACCTTAGCGTATCTAGCAGTACCTCTAAAGCCCATCAGTGCTCTCACATTCTTACCCTTGCCTACAATCATCATACCGCTGTTTGCCATTTTGGCATCTAAGTCGGCAGTTACATTGTTCTTGTATTCCTGGATATTACGGTTTCCTTCCTCGGTTTCTTTTGGAACTTCTTCTTCCTCCTGCTCGTCGCTGGCGATAAAGGTAATGTTGTCATCAGACATTTTTATGCTCTCGAGTTCTTTCACTTTCATGCTGAACGACATTATCTCGTCGCGAAAAGGCTCGCTGTCACTGAACCAGAATGAAACGTCTCGTGTAAAATCACCAGACAAGAGTCTTTCTGTGGTAAATTCTGGGAAAGTTGCGAGTTTGCGTTTTTCCAAGAGAGACTTAGTGCTACGAGGGAATGTATCGAATACAACAACAACGGCAACACATATAAGCATTGAGGCTATTATGTAGATTTTGTTGAACATGTCAGCAGATTATTTATTATTTCCGTTATGTAATTATTGTAGGCATTAAATATTGTGGGCAGATGTTATCTTACTTGAACTGCAACTCCAGAAACTCACTCCACTTTGGAGAATGAGCGAAGCTTGCATTATTTGTAACAAGCCAGTCGGTGATATTATTGTCATTAATATATGTCAGCAACCCTTTCTTGTAGTAACGCGGATCTATGACATGAATCTCTTCAAAGGAATTGAACAGATAACCAGGAATAGCATTTCCGTAACTGTCTTTTGTGATAAGTAGGCGACGGCCATTGCTGATGCTTCCCGGTACTTTAACAGTGCAAGCATCACCACCCATGAATACACTATATGCGCCTACGCTGCCGTCCTTGATACCTTTGCGGAAGAAATCCTCTTCACGAGGAGGGTTCTCACCGCCGCCTTTACCACGATAACGGATAAAAACGGCCTTAGTACTTGTGTTCTTAGGACGATAGAAAACGAAATTCTCTGATGAGCCTGTACAAGCATTATTACCAGAGAACATGTTCATAGTACCGATGAAATTACGGATTGTATCAGGTTCGAATTCTGTAAGTTCGCGGAAAGGAACCTCTGCAACCTTAGCAAACTCCTGTGCAGCATAATATGCTGCGAGTGGAGCCCAATGATGGTCAGTACGAAGATATATCGGTTCGTCTGTATGTGGCAATATTGCACTGTATGCATCAACAGGGGTAACCTTTTCGTTTAGAACACTGTACATATTCATAATTGCAGGCTGTTGTGGACGCGACCAACTGCTTACAGACTCTGGAGTATAGAAAGCTGACTGAGTAGGAATAATAAGCATGAACATTTTCACCTTACCATCAAGATGATCTGCATATTTGTTTACAATCCTGGAATATCGTTCTCCATTAGCCCGACTACCTCCGAATGGCTCGAAACAGCGTACGTTAGGTCTTTCTCCAACTACAATCATACCCTTTGGAGACTTGACTACCTTTTCAGATGTGACTGTTTCTTGTGCCATAGTAATGGCAGGGAGGATAGATAGAATATAGATAAAAAGATTTTTCATTTTATTGTTTTATTTTATTTTAGAATCTAGTATAAATAAAAGCGTTGTTTGTTGCACCGACAAGTAGCGATGTGCTTAATATAAGCATGAATAATGTCACTGCAATTCTTGCTGAAGTGTAGATGATTTGCTGAGTTTTTTCGTTGCTGATGTATTTGGCAACTCCTGCGACAGCCCATTTTCTTAAAGGCAGACAGAAAACAAAGGCAACAATCCAAAGCCAGAAATGGTCGGTAATAGCACTTTCTGTTATAAAGCTGTGAAGCTTATGCTGCTGGGCGAAAGCGACAGAGAAGAATGTCTTCATCTTGCTAAAATCGTCGAAATAGAAGATTCCCCATCCGATAACCACAAGAATCAAAGCGTAAATATGAAGTAAAGGACGCAATGCAGCTTGCTTAAGTTTCAGGATTGTATATTTCTCAATAGCAACGATGAATCCAAAATATACACCCCAAATAATGAAGTTCCATGAAGCTCCATGCCACATACCCGTAAGAAACCATACGACAAAGATGTTGAGGAACTGATGCTTTCTGTTGCCTCCAAGTGGAATATAGACGTAGTCGCGGAAGAAACTACCCAGCGACATGTGCCAACGGCGCCAGAAATCAGAGATGCTTTTGCAGCAATATGGATGGTCAAAGTTCTCGTTGAAATGGAATCCCATGCATCGACCCATACCGATTGCCATATCTGAATATCCCGAGAAGTCAAAGTAAATCTGGAGAGTAAAAGCTATAATGCCAAGCCATGCTCCTGATGTGGTGAGATTAGGGAGACCATTTCCAAGGAATTGGTCAACAATTTCCGACAACTGATTGGCTATGATCACTTTCTTGCCAAGACCAATGACAAATCGGAAGAATCCGTCAGCAAAATCACTGACCGTAACTTTGCGGTTGTTAATCTCCTGTGCCACAGTGTTATAGCGCACGATAGGACCTGCAATAAGCTGTGGGAACATGGATATGTAAAGCAGCAATCCTGTGAATCTCTTCTGCACAGGAGCGTCTTTGCGATATACATCTACAAGATACGAAAGCGACTGGAATGTGTAGAAACTGATGCCAATAGGCAGTGAAATCTCTGGCACTAGTATTGGTATGCCGCAGTTTACAAGTGTTGTAGCAAAGAATCCTGCATATTTGAACACTCCGAGAATAAGTATGTTGCTGACAATGCCTATCCATAATCCTGATTTTCCATAGCGGTTAATCATCAATCCGGCTAAGTAGTTGATGAATACGCTGATGAGCATGAGGAATACATACACGGGTTCTCCCCACGCATAGAATATCAGGGAGAAAATTATGAGTGCTGCGTTCTTGAACGTCATCACTGGATTCTGCAGTGTAGCTTCATTAGAGTTGTTCCCTTTTGTCAGGACTCTGTCCATCAGCCCTCCTAATAAATAACAGAGTGCAAAGCTGGGAATGAAAACGTATAAGAAAAAAAGGTCTGAGAAAACCATAGGTGCTTAATTGTCAAGTATTTGTTTCAGTTCTTTTGCTATTATTGCGGCGTTGGATTTGGCTCCTTTCTCTGATGTATGGGTGCCATCATAAGTGAAGTCCTTCTTGATTCTTTCCTTGTCGCTCTTTATCTCCGAAAGTTTATCAAGGCGAATCGTGCTTGCTCCGAGCGTTTTTCCAATATTCTCAAGCATATCTGCCAAACGCGTCAGTTCTGTGTTGTTTACGTGAATACATTCTGCAGGAGTGATTAGGACAACTTTTGCTTTCGGATATGTCCTGTTAATAGAACGTATGGTATGAGTGACGCAGTCAGTAAGTGTGAGAAGCTTATTTGGGGGAGTGGCAAGAAAATCCTTGCTATCATAATTCAACTGCGACTTGGCGAAAAGATGCGGGCGTTTGCTCTTGAACCATAAGTCGTTGGTGCCTAGTGCAATAATCACAACGTTGGGTTTTAACTGGGTGTCTTCAAACAAACGGTGCATTTGGTTGTATGCCACATTATTGTCACCGAGACTTCCAATATTCTCCTTTGTGTTCAGTTGTGTCTTAACGGTGTTTGTCCATGTAGCTCCACTTCTTGCATAACTTCTGCAAGTGTCTGGCTTGAAGATTTCGCAAAACCAATGATTCCATCCCTTTTTACCATTGTTGTTGTCTCCTCCCAGCCATGTGTTGGAATCTCCTATGATGGCTATTCTTTGTGCGTTTGCATTGCCCAAAGAGAGGAGTAGTACAATTAATGTTAAGATGATTTTTTTCGCTTTCATCACGTATGTAGGAAAAAGAAAAGGGATTTTGTAAGTGCTCATTTTTCAAAGCGATTTACAAAATCCCATCGTGTACTGGATACGGGAGTCGAACCCGTGATCTCCTGCGTGAGAGGCAGGCGTCCTGGACCACTAGACGAATCCAGCATTAGTTGTTTTAGTTTGCGGCTGCAAAGGTACGGAAAAAATCCTGAATGGAAAGAATGTTTTCGCGGAATTCTGCTCTTGCGGTGTAAAGAATTTGACGGATGTCAAAAGTTTGCGGTAGGGAAAGGCTGCTTGGGAAGCAGCCTGACTGAACGGAGAGGAGGGACTGAAGCGGACGAATCGGGAATGGGGGCTTATTTGTTATTGTCGTTGAATGTTACGATGCGGTTGTACTCTTCCTGACGATAGAGTCTGGCTGCCTGTCCTACGACGACTGCATGGAGCTGTGATGGCTTTACATTGTATATGTTGACAAGCTTTGCGATGACTGCCTTTGTACGATCTTCGCAGAGTTTACGTACGTTCTGTTCGTCATTTGAGGCGTATGCTCGCACTTCTACGTAGGCTTTAGGGTGGGATTTAATGTATTTTGCGAGCATCTCAAGGGCATCGTAGGAATTGTTTTCTACGACTGCGGAATTCTTTGAGAAGTGGACATAGGGAACGAGGTTGCCCTGCTTGTGCATACGTAGGATAAGCTGTTTCTCTGCAATTTCCTTCTTAAGGGCTTCGATTTCCTTGTCCTTAGGGTCAGAGGATTGAGCCATTGTTGGAAGACTTATCATGGTGCAGAGAAGTAGGGATAGGAGTATGAGGTGGCGCATGGGATTTATGATTTTTGATGTGTGATTTATGATTTTACAGATTTACAATTTACAATTTAAGCCCCCGGCGGAGAAGCGCCGGGAACGGTGGTTTAGTATAGGGTGTCAATGTTATTGAGTATATCATTTTCGATGGCGGCAATGTGGGCATAGGAGCGGACGCTGCGACCATTCTTGATAAAGTCGTTAATAAGCCATTCTCCGTTTTCTTTTTCCATCTTCAGCTGGATAATATTCACTGCCTGACCATCAGAATATGGTCTGATGGCGACTTTTGCGGTTGCCGTGTAGCCTGAATAGTCTTCTATCTGAACATATTCTATCTTCGGATTGTCGCAGTCGTTGGAGTAGGTCCAGTAGTTGTAGTCTATCCATTGCTCGCCGGTCGCTTCTGCCTTGCTGATAAGCACCTTGAGTGCGTCTGTGCAGTATTTCCCGACGCAGCGACTCTGGTTCTGAGTATAGAGCACGTCGTCATAGATCTTCTGAACTCTTCGTTGCAGAATTTCTTCTCCCGTGAGCTGCTTGTCGGTGTTTGTCTCGTTGTCGTTGATAGGCGTTGCAGTTTCTTCGTCATCGGCTACGACAGAGATTGTGTCGTCGTCTTTCGGGATAAGCGCGTTTTCTTTGCCGGTGAAGAAGGAGTTGTAAACGAATACTGCCACTACGCAGCCAGCTGCAAAGAGTATGAAGAATATGGTGCAGCCCCAGAGTGAGGATTTCTTTTTCTGATCGTCTTCTTCGGAAGGGTCAGAGGAATCCCCATGATTGCCTTGTCTGTCCGTGACACGGAAAAGCGGTTCGTGCGTAGTCGTAGATGCGCCTCCCGATGGTTTGCGGCTGAGCGATGCGAGTGATTTTCCGCAAGCGGGACAGAACTGTGCGTCGTCAGGAACTTGCTTTCCGCAATATCTGCAATATCTCATTTAGTTTTTATTTTTTAGCCCTGCCGAAAACGGCAGGGAATAGTCCTTACGAATTTACAATTTACGGATTTACGTATTATGCGAAGAAGATGTAGCCGATGAATATGGCGGCTATCACTCCTACTAGGTCTGCCAGGAGTCCGTATGTAGCAGCATAGCGGAATTTCTTTATTCCTACACTGCCGAAATAGACGGCAAGTATATACATAGTGGTATCTGTGGCACCCTGAATACACGATGCGAGTTTTCCAGCAAAACTGTCCACACCGTAGGCTTCGAAGACATCAAGCATGGCTGCTCTTGCTCCACCGCCAGAGAGCGGCTTGAGGATGGCGCAAGGAAGAGACGGAACAAAGTCGGTAGGCAACCAAACAAGGCTTACCAGCCAGCCTATGCCATCGGTGATGAAGTTCATAGCGCCGCATTCACGGAAGAGCGATATGCCTACGAAGAGGGCTATCTGATAAGGTATGATGGTGACCACTGTTGAGAATCCTTCCTTAGCTCCTTCAATGAAGGTTTCAAAGATAGGCACTTTCTTGAGCATGCCGCTGCCGATGAATGTCATTATGGAAGAGAAGAGAAGGACGTTGCTGAAAAGTGTTGAATAGAACGCTATCTGCTCTTGGTTCATGCTGCTGAAGAGCCAGCAGATGCCGCCGATGAAAGCTATTGAAAAGAGTAGGGTAGTGCCGAGAACCTTATCGAAGAGGTTTATCCTTTGCTTCAAGCAGACGAGTATGAGTCCTACGAGCGTGCTGCAGAATGTGGCAAGAAGTATCGGCATGAATACGTCGCTTGGGTTTGCGGCATGATACTGAGCGCGATACATCATCACAGAGATAGGAATGATGGTCAGTCCGCTGGTGTTGAGCACGAGCATCATAATCATGGAATCGCTGGCGGTGTCTTTCTTCGGATTTAGTTCCTGAAGTTCCTTCATAGCCTTGAGTCCCATAGGTGTTGCCGCATTGTCCAGACCGAGAATATTTGCAGAGACATTCAGTACGATGCTTCCTGAGGCAGGATGTCCTTTGGGAATGTCTGGGAAGATGCGTGAGAAGAGTGGACTTATCCATTTGCCAAGCTTAGCCACGAGTCCTGCCTTCTCGCCTATCTTCATCAGTCCAAGCCAGAAAGTGAGCACACCGGTGAGTCCAAGGCAGATCTCAAATGCCTTTTGCGCAGACTCAAAGGTACAGTTCATCAGGCGTGACCATATATCGGCATCACCGCCAAAGACTGATTGGCAGAAAGTTGCAATAAAGGCTATTGCGAAGAAGGAGAACCAGATGTAGTTTAGCATAGTGAAGGACAGCCCTCTTTGGGGTTAGAGGGCTTGGCTTAATGTGATATTTTAACTTTAAGACAGTCTTCTGGAAGAAGGTCTTCGATGAGTTCTGGCCATTCCATGAGGCAGAGACATCCGCCATAGACATATTCTTCGTAACCCATGTCATAGACTTCTTCCATATTCTTTATGCGGTAGAAGTCGAAATGGTAGATTGGTTCGCCGTCGATGCCGGAAGTGTATTCGTTGACTATGGCGAAGGTTGGCGACGTCACCTGATCTGTGACCTTCAGTTCGTCGCAGATAGCCTTAACGAATGTAGTCTTGCCAGCTCCCATCTCTCCGTACAGAGCGATTACGGTATTGTCGCCTATCTGTGAGAGAAAGTCGCGTGCGGCTTCGTTTATTTTATCGAGTGAAGGGATTTTAATCTCAAGCATTGTTAGAGGGATTTCTTAAACCTGATTTCTCGCATGGAGTGTTGTCCCATGAAGCGTGATTTGTCCACATGGCCCTTGATTCCATTGATGCGACCGCTTTGTGAGTATTGCCACATGGCATAGTCCTTTTCATCAATAAGCACTGGCGGATCGTTTGTGTAGCAGGCTATCATAAGTGGGTAGCCGTCTATCTTTCCTGCAAGATATGTGTTGTAGAAGTTTTTATAAGTATAGAGCAGTGGCTTCTGCTTGATGGCCTTCTCTACAAGGTCAATGAACTTGAAGAGCGAGTCGCAGAAACGGTCAGCCTTGTAACCTCCGGCAGACTCAATGTCAATCATAGGGAGGAGGTCCTGCTGTTCTGGTTTACACTGTGCAAGGAAGTTACGGAGCTGTGTCTGCTGGTCGGTCTTAGGTCGGTAGAAATGATAGCTGCCCACCTTGAGTCCATACTGCTTTGCAAGCTGAATATTCCTCAGATATGTAGGGTCTTGGTTATCTCCTCCTTCCGTACATTTAATATATACGTACGCCATCTTGGAATTATCGCCGATAGCTTCCCAGAAGACGTTGCCCTGATAGTGGCTGATGTCGATGCCGTGAACGTGGGTGCAAGTGTCTTCGCAGAGTTCTTGCGCGCGAACATTAGTAAATAATAGGGCGAGAAGAGAGATGAATAGTAGTCGTTTCATTGTTGGTGGATATTATTCTTCTACCATCGTGATGCTGTTGAACATATTGGCCCAATAGCTTGAGATGGCTTCCATACGATGGTAGCGGGCATAGTACCAGCCGCGCTTAGCCGAAATGCGTGAATGGTCGTGAGCTCCCATTGCCATTTGGCTCTGGGTCAATTCCTTATGGCGAAGATTAATCTGCTCGGTAAGGGCAAGATCGAAATAGTGGCGGACGATTTCATCTGCGTTCTCATCAATATCCTTGCAGAACTGTATTTCGTCTCTTGAGAAGCCGAAGACGTTGACCAATATGGTGCCTATAAGGTTTGAGACTTTCTTAAGGTTAAGAGTAGCGATGTCGTCGTCGAGACCGTTGAAGTCAACTTTGTCGCCTTCCTGACGAAGGTAGAGACCGATCATCAGGATGTCAAGGAAGGAGAATATTCCATTGAAGGCTTCCTTGGTGAAATGAGAAATCATGTCGAGGAGTGCCAGCTTTGGCATCTGTGTGTTGTAGCTGTGCACCTCGTCATTGAAGATTTTCTTAAGTTTCTGGCGAAGGACGGTGTTAGAGAAACGCGTTACTGGAAGCACGTTGTTGACGAACTCTACATAGACGTTGTGTTTGAAATCAAACATCTGTTCAGAAGTGATGTGCTTGCTTTTGTCCAGAATCTCTTCGCCGTATATACTTCGCTGTATGCCGTAAGTGAGGAACTCTCCAACCTGCTCTTCCTCTGCAAAGCGCATCAGCCTCTGCCACTTGAATCGCGACATAGGCTGTACGTCCAGCGGAGTATCAAAGGCTCCGGTGGAAAGGAGAGAGAGAAAGTTGGAGAGATCTATGTTCATTTACAATTTACTGATTTACAATTTACAATTTACGCCGCTTCCTAAAGAGTCACGCCGTTCTTGAAGATAGAGATTTCGCGGTAGCCGTTCTTCTCGTTCTGTGCAGGTTCGCCGTTAGCGACAGCGATAACCTTGTCGATGAAACTTTCGAGAACTGTTGGCATGTCAACGCCATCAACGAGCTGTCCTGCGTTGAAGTCAACCCAGTTAGGCTTCTTTGCTGCGAGCTGAGAGTTTGTGGCAACCTTCATTGTAGGGATGAATGTGCCGAATGGAGTACCGCGACCTGTTGTGAAGAGCACAATCTGACAGCCTGAAGCAGCGAGAGCTGTTGAAGCTACGAGGTCATTACCCGGAGCAGAGAGCAGGTTAAGACCCTTTACCTGAAGACGTTCGCCATAGCCGAGAACGCCGCTTACAGGAGCACGACCGCACTTCTGAGTACATCCAAGAGCTTTGTCCTCAAGAGTAGAGATACCGCCAGCCTTGTTGCCTGGAGAAGGGTTCTCGCCAACAGGTTCGCCGTGAGAGAGGAAATACTCCTTGAAGTCGTTCACGAGCTTAACAGTCTGGTCGAAAAGTTCCTTTGTCTCGCAACGGTTCATGAGGATAGTCTCAGCACCGAACATCTCTGGAACCTCAGTGAGAATAGATGTACCACCCTGAGCAACGAGGAAGTCAGAGAACTCACCAACGAGAGGGTTAGCAGTAATGCCAGAGAAGCCATCAGATCCACCGCACTTAAGACCAACGCGGAGGTCAGAGAGTGGGCAAACCTCACGTTTGTCCTGCTTTGCGATAGCGTAGAGCTCGCGGAGAATCTTCATACCTTCTTCTACCTCATCGCCCTCAACGCGCTGAGTAACCATGAGCTTGATGCGTGACTGGTCGTAGTCGCCAAGCATTGCCATGAAGTCCTCTGGCTGATTGTTCTCACAACCGAGGGAAACTACGAGCACAGCACCTGCATTTGGATGGAGCACGATGTCGCGGAGCACCTTGCGAGTGTTCTCGTGGTCCTCAGAGAGCTGCGAGCAGCCGTAGTTATGGTGCCAAGCGTGAACAGCGTCGATGCCTTCAAGCTTTGTTTCCTCAGCCAGGCGCTTAGCCAGTTCCTCAGCGATGCCGTTTACGCAACCTACAGTAGGCACGATCCATACCTCGTTGCGTACGCCGACCTCACCGTTAGCACGCTTATAGCCGTTGAACGTCTTGTCGCTCTTTGCGATGTTGAGCTTTTCGTCAACAGGCTTATATTCATATTCAAGAGTACCGGAAAGGTTTGTCTTGAGGTTATCCTCATTAACCCATTCACCGGCAGTCATATCCTTGAGAGCATGACCGATAGGGTAGCCATACTTGATGATATCTTCACCTTCTTTCACATCCTGAAGGAGAATCTTGTGGCCCTGAGGCACATCCTGAAGAAGTTTTACGCCACCAGCGATTTCCTCGCCAGCCTTCATAGGGCGCAGAGCAACGACTACCTTATCGATAGGGTTGATTCTGAGATAAGCAGCTTGGTTAGTCATGTGATTTATATGGTTTTTAGTTTTTAGTTTCT
This sequence comes from Prevotella sp., assembly GCA_045600885.1. Taxonomy (GTDB): domain Bacteria; phylum Bacteroidota; class Bacteroidia; order Bacteroidales; family Bacteroidaceae; genus Prevotella. The sequence goes on along the minus strand of JAZRYU010000058.1, from coordinate 18,324 downwards.
GGTTTGGGGTTATATTTGAGTGCGATTGTAGAAATCTACGTTTTCCTTTGTAAGGAGCTCGATAGGCATGTAGTTTACAGGCTTGATCTCCTTTTTCAGCACGATGCTCTTTACGAGGGTGTCAATGCAATGGAATCCCTGCATGAAGGCATGCTGTGCAATGAGGAATGATATAGAGCCCTTGCGGAGGCATTCTGCATTCTTCGGCACCATGTCATAGCCCATAATCTTCACGTCCGTACGCTTTGTGTAGAGGAGGAATTCCCCCACGAGATAGGCTTTTGAAGCTAGTGTGATGCAGTGGTGGACATCAGGATGTTGGTCGAAGAAGCTGGTAAGTATGTCAGAATACTCCGCCTTATCCATGTCGAGTGGCAGATCAAGCTCAAGGATTTCCACCTCAGGGAAGTGTCCGCGCATATAGTTTCGGAAACCGATTTCGCGGTTTTCCTGCTGCTTGCTTGACACTCTGCCTTCCTTCATCTGCTTCATGAGCATGATCTGCTTGTCGTTTGCAGCAAGGAGCATCAGCATCTTTGCTGCGAAGTATCCACTGGAGAATGAGTCCTGTCCGAAGAAGGAGAGCGGAGACAGCTCTGGAAGGTAAGAGTCAAGGAGCATGAGCGGAATGTTCAGTTCATGGAGCTGGTCAGTGAACATCTTCGTGACGTCAGTTCGTGTAGGCACAAGCACCACGGCGTCAGGCTTTTCCGTGAGGCAGATGTCACATTGCTTCATGAAGTCCTCGTAGTTATAACGCTCATAGTAAAGAATATGCGCTTCAATGTTGAAATCTTCTCTGTGTTCGCAAGCCTTTTGTACTCCTTCCTCGATTTCAGCCCAGTAAGCCTCAGAGGTGTGCTGTGGCATGATGACGTAGAAGTTGTAGTCCTTGTTGTATGCAAGAGCCGAAGCGTATGCGTTCGGCTTATAGTTGATGCTTTCCAGCACATCTTCCACTTTCTTTCGAGCTGAAGGAGACACATTAGGGCGGTTGTGGAGGACGCGGTCAACTGTGCCTACGCTCACTCCTGCCTGCTCTGCGATATCCTTGATTCTGATTTTTGCCATTTAATTCTGCTAAGTTTGCTTTTGTGTGATTTACGGCGTTAAAGTGCCGAAGGTTACTCTTTGTGAGAGTTTTATTGCTATGTTGGTTGTAAAAGTGCTGCAAAGTTAAAAAAATCCTACGTTATTTCTTAGCCAAAGGCTATTTTTTTGAGTCTCTCTCTTAGATTTTCCGCCTCAGATTGTCTTATTTTAAGAGTTATTGTGCAGTCGTTGTCGAAATTCTGTGCAATTACTGTGCATTTTGTGTCTTTTACGATTTTCATAACAGCGTTCATTTCCGCATACTGGAAGTTGTGGACGATAACCTCTTCCACTTGCTTTTCCACCACTTCGGCAGCGTCGAGAGCTTCTTGGGCTGCTGAGCGATAGGCTATGATGAGTCCGCTGGTTCCGAGGTTCACTCCACCGTAATAACGCACCACGATGACAAGTATGTTCGTTAGATCTCGGGAGACAATCTGACCATGGATTGGTTTTCCTGCTGTGCTTGATGGTTCGCCGTCGTCGTTAGCACGGAATTCTGACTGGTCAGGACCTATTACATAGGCGTAGCATACATGGCGTGCGTCATAGTATTTCTTGCGGTATTGCGCCACGATGTCCTTTACCTGATCGACGGTGTCAACAGGTATGGCAAAGCTGTAGAATTTGCTTTTTAGCTGAGTGTAATAGCCTTCGGAAGGCGCTGTGATTGTTTTGTAGAGATCTTGCATAGGGGAAAACCGCACCGATTCTGAGGGAGCGGGAATTTATTGACGATAAAGGATTTCTATGTACTCTTCGTACGTGATATGACGACCTCCCATGGACTTGAGATGTGACGTTTCCACCTGACAGTCAATCATATGGCATTTGGCTCGCGCCATTGATTGTGCCAGACTGATAAGTGCAATCTTTGATGTGTTAGGCTCAAGGGAGAACATGCTTTCGCCGATGAAGCTCTTGTTCAGCATTATGCCGTAGAGGCCACCAACGAGTTTCCCCTCTCGATTCCATACTTCCACGCTGTGAGCATGACCCATTCTGTGCAGTTCGGTATAGGCTTTGATGATGTCTTCGCCAAGCCATGCTCCTTCCTCGTGGATGCGTAGCTGTCCGCAGTTTCGGATGACGCCCTCAAAGTTGTAGTCCATGGTTGTTCCGTAGAGTTCCTTGTTGAGCAAGGTTCGCATGGAGTGGGAGATATGAATCTCTTCAGGGAAGATTACGAAGCGGTCCATCGGGCAATACCAGTGCAGTTCCTTATTAGTGATGGCAGACCAAGGGAAGATGCCTTGCGAATAAGCTTCCAGTAGGCGCTCCGTGCGCAGATCCCCGCCTATGGCATACAGTCCTTCGGGGTCTCGCTCCTCCGGCGGTATTTCCGTAGGGTCAGGAAACCAGTACTCGTTTTCAGGAAGTCTGAATAAAGTCATTCTTCTGACAGTTCGTTATATTTGATTTGTAGGGCGAGGATTTCCGAGCCGCATTTCGAGAGAATACCCGTGGAAATCGGCTCATAAATCCTCGCCCTACGTATAGTGTAAGTGATTATGCCGTATTAGAGCACTTTCTTATAGAGTGCACGGATGTCGTCGATAGTAACCTCGCGTGGGTTACCTGGAGTGCAGACGTCAGTGATAGCCTGCTGAGAGAGAGCCTCGATGTCTTCTTCCTTAATGCCAATCTCAGTGAGTGTCTGTGGGATGCCAACCTCGATAGAAAGGTCGCGTACAGCCTTGCAAGCAGCTGCTGCAGCCTCTTCGTCGTTCATGCCCTTAGTATCTACGCCCATAGCCTCTGCGATGTTGCGGTACTTTGGAAGGCATACTGGAGCGTTGAATTCCATGATTGTAGGGAGGAGGAGAGCGTTAGCCACTCCGTGAGGGATGTCGAAGAGAGAACCCATTGGGTGAGCCATGCCGTGAACAACGCCGAGACCTACGTTAGAGAATGCCATACCGGCAACGTACTGAGCCACAGCCATACCGTTACGTCCCTCAGGATTCTTTGGCTCGTTGACAGCAGTGCGCAGATACTTGTTGATCATGCGGATAGCCTCAATCTCGAACATGTCAGAGAGTTCCCAAGCAGCCTTTGTGATGTAGCCTTCGATAGCGTGAGTGAGGGCGTCCATACCTGTAGCGGCAGTAGTGAGCTTAGGGAGAGAGTACATGAGCTCTGCGTCGATGATAGCGCAGCAAGGGATGTCGTTAGGGTCAACGCAAACCATCTTCTGCTGACGCTCCTCGTCGATGATGACGTAGTTAATAGTAGTCTCAGCAGCAGTACCAGCAGTAGTAGGGAGTGCGATGATAGGCACTGTCTTCTTCTTTGTAGGAGCAACGCCTTCAAGAGAAACAACGTCAGCGAACTCAGGGTTGTTTGTTACGATACCGATACCCTTGGCAGTGTCCATAGAAGAACCGCCACCGATGGCAACGATGAAGTCTGCACCGCTCTTTGCGAATGCCTCAACACCCATCTTTACGTTTGTCACTGTTGGGTTTGGCTTAACCTCTGAATAGATTTCATAAGGAATGCCAGCCTCATCAAGTACGTCGCTTACCATCTTGCATACGCCGAACTGGATAAGACCTTTGTCAGTTACGATAAGAGCTTTCTTGAAACCAAGACGAGCAACTACTGAAGGCAACTCCTTGCGAGCGCCTGGACCGAAGTATGAAACTTCGTTAAGGATAAATCTGTTTACCATGATAGTTAGTTACTATTAGTTATTTATTTAGTTTGGGTATTTGAAGTCGGGGTGGTGTAGGTGGCAAAGTTGTCTATAGCTATGCCGAGAGGAGTATTCTCCTTTGTGGATTTCATCTCGATAAGTATCTTGTTTACAGAGCCGAGGTCTGTCAGATAGAGTGGTACCCAGAGGTTTGTGTACGAACCGACATAGCTTAACTTGAGGTATCCATAGCGTCCGCTGTAGGAGTCAAGCTGGAGCAAGCCGTTCTTGTAGATGATGTTGAAGTCCAACTTGTTGACTGTGGCGGTGCCCATATCGTTAATGCCGCGGATGCTGACAAATACAGAGTCTGTTTCTCCGAATGCCTTTTCTTCGCCATAGCCTTTCATTGCTGCCTGAAGAGTCTTGGTAGAGATGGCAATGTCCATGTAGTATGGCTTGAAGGTAGTACCGTCTGGACGGTGGATGTAGCAAGGATGCTCTTTGTGCGGGATGTATGCGGCGAACTTCGTGCCCTGGCTGTTGGTCATGTTAGAGAAGACTGAGTAAGGGCTTATCTCACCTTCTGTCCTTATGTCTGCGAGTCTTGATACAGTGTAGCCGTAGCTGATGACAGTAGAGTCGTTGACTTTATCTGTGAAGCTGTCGAAGACATAGCCGGTTGCAGGATTTGATACGTAGGTGGAGCCCTGCATAGTGCCGTCAGACTTGAGGGATGCATCCTCAAAGGTTACCGCAGTCTCTATGACGTTTTGCGGCTTATTGTCATTGTTGTTGTCGTCATTACTGCCGAGACATGATACGAGGAGGAATGGCACAGCAGCGATGAGTGCGAAAAGATTTGTTGTTTTCATTGAGAATTTCTTGTTTTTTAAGTTTTAAGTAAGTCTTTCGGCTGCAAAGTTATAAAAAAAAACTGAAAGCATCATATTTTTTAAGAAAAGTTAACGGGCAGTGCAATAAAAGTTCTTTGCGATTGTTGTTTTTCTCTTTTTTGTCAGAATTATTTGTTCCAAATGGCGGTAAAGTTCTATATAAAGACAATAAATCAAAAAAACTTTTGGGGGCTAAATAGTTTTTTTGTTAATTTTGCAGCCGCAATGACACGACTATACATTATATTATTAACTATACTGCCGACGATAAGTGCTTTCGGACAACGCGTGCTGACGCTCGATGAGTGCCAGCAGATGGCTGTTCAGGGCAACAAGAAAATGGCAGTGGCAAAGGTGAAGAGCGACATTTCAGCCAATTTGCGACAGTCGGCTGCTACGCTTTCACTTCCAAAGGTGAGTGCTGTCCTTGGCTATGAACACTTCGGAAGGGAGCTATCGCTGCTGAACAATTCGCAGAAGAATATGCTCTCTAATCTCGGAACGAATGCTACAGGCGGCTTGACCGAAGGTGTTTCCGACGCATTGGCACAGCTCATTCAGAGTGGAATAATCACTCCTGATCAGGCAAAGGACGTTGGTTCCATGCTCGGACAGGATATGCAGGGCGTGACCGAAGGTCTCAACTCCGTAGGAAACAGCGTGAAGAACGCCCTTCGTACTGACACTCGCAATATGTATGCGGGTGCAGTAACCGTTACGCAGCCTGTCTATATGGGTGGCGCCATAACAACTGCCAAGGAGATGGCTGCCATCTCTGAGCAGATCAGCGAGGTTACACAGGAACAGACTCGTCAGAATACTGTTTACGATGTAAGCAAGACTTACTGGCTCGTGGTGCAGTTGGCTCATAAGAAGAAGCTTGCCGACGAGTTTGTTACGCTTGTTGGAAAGCTGAACAGCGATGTGCAGAAATGTATTGACGAAGGTGTTGCTACGAGAGCCGACGGACTGAAGGTGAATGTGGCACTGAACGAGGCTGAGATGACGCAGTTGATGGTTGAGGATGGCATAAAGCTGGCTAAGATGCTCCTCTGTCAGCAGTGTGGTCTGCCTCTGGATTCGGACATTGCTCTGGAAGACGAAAAGAGCGATGACCTGAGCGGAAGGATGATGACTGCTGTTGCTGAAACCTCTGGTAACACAAGCGACATCTCCAATCGTCCGGAGCTTCAGATGCTCTCTCATGCTGCAGATCTTGCCCATGAAACGCAGAAGCTCATCAAGGCGTCTAACCGTCCGCAAGTGCTTGCTATGGGCGGTGTGCTGGTAAGCAATCCTACGGTTTATCATGGTTTTGAGAAGAAGTTTGGCGTAGATTGGACTGTTGGCATCATGGCTCGAATCCCAATCTGGGACTGGAACTCAAGCAAATACAAGATGGAGGCGGCAAAGGCGGCTACGAATATCGCAGAACTTGAACTCGACGAGGCCACCGAACTCATTGAACTCCAAGTGGCACAGAATAAGTTTAAGGTTACTGAAGCGCAGCGTAAGCTCAATGTTTCTGTGAAGAATATTGAGAAGGCAGAGGAGAATCTGCGTTGTGCAAACCTCGGCTTCTCTGAAGGCGTGATGACTTCCACTGAGGTCATGGCTGCCCAGACGGCTTGGATGCAGGCTAAGACTCAGCGCATAGATGCTGAGATAGAGCTCATCCTTGCTCACCTTAATTTAAAGAAGAATCTCGGTAGAATGTAAACAAAATAGATACATGAAACAGATAATAAACATAATTCTCGGCATCGCCCTCTTCGTGCTCGTCGTGGCTGCAGTAGCTGCCATCGGACATTTCGCAATCGGCGAGAAGGAGAAGGACGAAAGTATCCAAGGTCAGGTAGAGGTGGAGGAATATCGCGTTTCCTTCAAGATTCCTGGTCGCATAAAGAATATTCTTGTACGCGAAGGCGACCATGTGAAGGCTGGCGACCGCCTTGCCGTTCTTGACGCTCCGGACATTGAGGCTAAGCATGATCAGGCAACAAGCGTTGTGGATGCTGCCACTGCCATGTCTGACATGGCTAACAATGGCGTTCGCGAAGAGCAGATTCGTGGTGCTCGCGAACTTTGGGAACAGGCTAAGGCTGCAAAGGAAATCATGGAGAAGTCGTACGAGCGCGTCAACCGTCTTTATGAAGGCGGCGTGATGACTGCCCAGAAACGCGACGAAACTCTCGCCCAGTACAAGGCTGCTACGGCCCAGTGCGAAGCTGCTAAGAGTCAGTACGACATGGCTGTCAAGGGAGCTCGCGAAGAAGAGAAGCGTGCTGCGGCAGCTAAGAGAAGTCAGGCTCAGGGCGTTGTCAAGGAAGTAAACTCTTACATCAGCGAAACCGTTCAGCGTGCTGAGTTCGACGGCGAAGTGGCTGCCATATATCCAAAGGTTGGCGAACTCGTTGGCTCTGGCAGTCCAGTGATGACAATCGCTATGATGGATGATGCCTGGGGTACATTCAATATCCGCGAAGATAAGCTCAAGGGCATAAAGATTGGCTCTGTTATCACTGCCTTCTGCCCTGCCTTCGACAAGGACATCAAGCTCAAAGTGTTCGCGATGAAAGACCAGGGCACCTACGCCACTTGGAAAGCAACCAAGGAGAAAGGTCAGTATGACATCAAGACTTTCGAGGTTAAAGCCCGTCCCGTAAATGCTGAGGATGGTCTGCGACCAGGCATGAGCCTTATCTTGAACCCGTAAAGGAATCTGCTCGTGTGGAAAGTGATAGTTTATTTATCTCGTGTGGAAAGTGGTGAAAGTGTGGAAACTAAGCAATGTTAAACTTCCACATATTCCACAATTTCCACAAGAGAATAATAAAAATAACAAATTCCACAAGAAAAGGCATTAAACTTATGCGTCTCAAAATCTTCCTCTATATCATTGCTCCTGTCTTCGTCATCCTGTTCTTTACATCCTTGATGACGGAGGGACTTCCTATGGAACTGCCTGTAGGAGTGGTGGATTATGACAATTCCTCCACTACCCGCACGCTAATCCGCAGAGTCGATGCGTTCCAGTCAACGACGGTGAAGGAAGTCTATCGCACAGAGGCAGAAGCTCGCGAGGCACTTGAGAATACGGAAATCTATGGCTATATAGTCTTCCCGGAAGGCATGAGCAGCAAGGTGATGTCGGCGCGTCAGCCTACTATACATATATATTATAACTCAGCCTTCTTCACGGCAGGAACACTTGCCTACAAGGACCTCCGCACCATTGCCACACTAGCAAAGGCTGCCGTCGGTCAGGCTACGCTGCGTGCTAAGGGTGCTTCCGACCATCAGATAGAGACATTCCTTCAGCCAGTTTTGCTTGACGCTCACATGCTCGGCAACCCATGGACGAACTATAATGCCTATCTTTCCACGATGATTATTCCGGGCATCATCATTATGTTTGTGGGCATGATGAGCATCTACTCTCTCGGTTCAGAGCTTCGCGAAGGCACTACCAAGGAGACTTTAAGGAAAAATAAGAACAGCATCCTCCTTGTCATGATAAAGAAACTGCTGCCTATAGCGGCTATCTATATCGTGATAATGCTCTGCTGTCAGATATACTTCTATGGCTATCTAGATTTCCCGCACAAGGGCAGTTGGCCGGTCATCGTCGGACTCTCCATACTGATGGTCTTTGCGGCACAGGGCGGTGCGGTGCTACTCTTCGGACTCTTCCCTCACTTCCGCATGGCACTCAGTATCTGTTCGCTTTGGAGCGTGCTGAATTTCTCCATGTCGGGCACGGCTTATCCTATAGCCTCTATGCATCCGATGATACAAAGTCTGTCGTACATCTTCCCGCTTCGACATTACTTCATGGCATATCAGCTGAGCATCTTCCATGGCTACCCACTGGAGTACTCCTGGATGTGGATTTCAGCAATGATAATCTTCGCGGCATTCCCGATAGCCGTTATGTGGAATATAAAGCGTGCTTACGCGAAATGGGAATATGAAGCGTAACTAAAAGTGAAAACATTAAAGTCCATATTCACCGACTCTGGCGTACTGTTGCTTTCCGTAATAGTACCGCTGGTCTATCCTCTCCTCTACTCGTGGATCTACAAGAACGAAGTGGTGAGAGAGGTGCCTGTGTGCATAGTGGATATGTCGCATAGCAGCAATTCGCGTCAGTTTATCCAGAAGATTGACGCCACTCCCGACCTTGAGGTTGCTGCCCTGTGTGGCGACATGAAGGAGGCAGAGCGTATGCTTGCCGAGCAGAAGGCATTCGGAATAGTCTATTTCCCTTCCGACTTTGCCACAAAGACAAACCGCATGGAGCAGACCACCATCAGTGCTTACATAGACATGAGCTTCATGCTTTACTACAAAACAATCTACATGACGCTCACCAACCTCAATCTGGAGCAGAACTCGAAGATTCAGATTAAGCTGGCGCAGAACAAGACTGCCCGTGAGGATCAGCTTCAGGCAGCATCGATAAAGATGGAGGAGCACAGCATGTACAACACCACCGGAGGCTACGGAAACTTCCTTCTCCAGGCGGTCATCGTGCTTATCATACAGCAGACGCTCATTCTCGGCATTTCAATGCGTGCCGGGTGGAACCGTCAGCTCCAGATACTTGGCGGCAGAAAGACGCGTGATGTTCCGTCTGCCATGCGCCACCAACCTTCTGACTATGGCTCTATACTGAAAGATTTCTGGGGCGTGTTCCTTGCTTACGGTGCTGTCTATCTGGTCATGGCGACGTATGTACTACTTGTAACGCCAAAGATCTTCGGCTTCACTCAGCATATCCAGTTCCACGATTTCTGCGTTCTCCTTGTGCCGATGCTCTGTGCAATGCTCACCTTTGCCATGTTCATCAGTACGTTCTTCCGTCGTCGTGAGGACTGTATGCTCTGCATAGTCTTCTCTTCTCTGCCGATGCTTTTCCTCGTCGGTGTGTCATGGCCGGAAGCGTCTATACCGGAATATTGGGAGTATGTGGCATGGTTCCTGCCAAGCACACCAGCAGCTCGCGCCTTCGTCCGTCTGAACGAGATGGGTTGCAGTCTCGACCAGGTGTCGCATTATCTCGCTGCCCTTTGCGCACAGTTCCTCTTCTATCTAGTAGCTTACTTTATCCGCCAGATGCAACTCAGAAGAGTCAGTTCTGCTATCAAGGATAGCTAACAGATAATAAACGGATATCCGTCACTTAAGGTTTTCTTGATTTTGTTAGCTTTCAAAGCCTTTTCCTTCATAATCTTCGCCTTTTTTATATCAGAAATGTGTAGTTTTGCACTTCCAATAAGGTAAGTTGGCCTTTTTTCTTGAGACAAGAATTTTCAACAATTTACAAGAATTAATTCAAAAATTCTTATTTATAATTTCTGTCTATTGTTGAACATTGTTTGTTAACAAGAAAAATAAAACATAAAATTGGCAAAAAATATTTAATGATTATTTGGGGTCAAATCCGATACAATAAGGAATTAGGCATTTATGAATCAAGCAAACAGCACTGCATATAAAGAAGGTTTACGCGACTCCATACCAATCGGTCTGGGCTATCTTGCCGTGTCGTTTTCGCTCGGAATAATTGCCGCTTCTGCCGGTCTGAATGCTTTTCAGGGTTTTGTGGCGAGCTGGTTCTGCGCCGCTTCTGCTGGTGAGTATGTAGGTTTCACGCTTATTGCCTCACAGGCAAGTTATGTAGAGTTGGCTGTCATGACCGTCATTGCCAATGCCCGTTATCTGCTTATGAGCACAGCCATGAGCCAGAGACTTAGCGGAAAGACCTCCATGCTTCATCGTCTGCTCATCTCACTCCATATTACTGACGAACTTTTCGCCATTGCCATAGCGCGCAAGGGCAATCTCAATCCATATTATTCCTACGGAGCCGCTACGCTCTCAATCTTCTGTTGGAGTATCGGAACAGCACTTGGAGTCATTGCCGGCGATGTGCTGCCGCAGCGAATCGTCAGCGCTCTGGGCGTTGCTTTGTACGGAATGTTCATCGCTATCATCGTGCCACCGGCAAAGGAGAACCGCATAATAGCATGGATCATCGGCATCTGCTTTGTATGCAGCGCAGCCTGTACCTATCTGCCATTGATGTCAACCATATCAAGTGGCACGAGAACCATTCTGCTTACCATCATCATAGCATCTGTGGCGGCATGGCTTTTCCCGCATAAAGAAGAGAGAAAGGAGGAGGAAGAATAATGAGCAGCAACATATGGATTTACATACTCGTAATGGCAGGAGTGAGCTATCTTATTCGCGTACTTCCAATGACTCTTCTGCGCAGGAAGATTAAGAACGAGTTCATCATGTCGTTCCTTTACTATGTGCCGTATGTCACGCTTGCCGTAATGACCTTCCCTGCAATTGTAGAAGCCACCCAGACGCCTATCGCTGGCGGTCTTGCCTTCCTTTGCGGAATGCAGGCTGCTTGGAGAGGCGCAAGCTTGTTCAAGGTGGCAATCATCTGTAGCTTAGTTGTCTTTTGCATAGAACTGCTCTGCTGATAAAGAATAATCTTGAAGGTCCTTGACCTTATGGAGTCTTATATGGGGGCAGTTATTAAAAAGGATAACGGCAAAAACGAGTATGTGCCAATGGCTTATGAGGCTGAATGCATAGAATTTCCGTTATCCTTTTCGTATATTTTCAGAAAAAAGTTCATTGCGGATGCAGTATTTCAGGCATTTCTGCATTATATAAGTAAAAAGGGTTCAGAAATTTCATTGAAACTATTGAAACATTTATCCATAAACGAAACTATGTACAAAAGGACTTTACTGCCATTGGTTATAATGGCTATCGTGACAATGCTTACTGCATCATGTATGGACTATATCGACTCTAACAAAGAGCCAGAGAAGCCAACAATAGACCCCTTTGATTTTCCCATGTTCGAGTTTAATGAGTCGGGCATCCCTTACCGTTACGGCGCACCGACCATTCCAAAAGACATTCAGGAGACGCTGAAGAAGGAATTCATCGGCTACGGTTGGAAATGGATGCGGACAAATGAGATTCTTGAGACGGGCTATGTGAAGCCAGAAGGCTACTACGAGGGCGTGATTGGCATAAATCCACCTGACTTCTATTACATGAAGTCAGACGGCGAGTACATTAAATATTTCTATAGCGATGCAAAGAACCAGAAAGTGTACTATCCGTATAATTGCGCTTTCAACCCTGAGACTGGCGTTATCCTTAATGGCAGGGGTAACTTCCGCATCTGGACAATCTACAAGTTGTCAGGCAGATGGTACATGAGTTGGTTTGAGACTATCGGGAAAAGACAAAACCCCGACGGAACATACTATGACGTATGGGCAGTGTCGCAGTTCGTCAGAATGACCGACGACCAACTAAAGGAGATGCCTAAGAATTATACTCTGGATCCGAGTTATGTAAATCTCTTATAGAACCGTACGTCGTCACTTTGTAAAAAACACAGAAACGGACACCCTAATCTAAGAGAGGGTGTCCGTTGGTGTTCTAAACATTTTGTTCTTTGTGCATGTCTATACAAACTGTACGCGCTGCAACTTATCTGTTAAAGTATTCAGATTCTCTTGAATAATCTGTTTTTGTTTTTCTGAGGCTGTCGCCAATCCCATCTTATATTTTCTTATTAACGAAGGGTTCATGCCTATGCTTTTGGCAAACTGGGTAGCATTGATGTATGGGAAAGCCATGAAAAAGGCGGCAAGACTGTAACGGAAGTCTATTTCCATATTTGCCCATACAGGTTCCCGCCCATTCTTTTCCACATAGAATTCAGCTTGTTCTTCTCTGACTTCAATGAAGTCTTGCCTCGCTTCATCTTCCGTCATACCTGTTCCTATCAAGCCTTTAACGTCTTCCGTGTAGATAGAAAAACCTCCATCCAGACCTCTTTCAATGATTGCTATAATCTTTTCCATACGCTTATACCATCTATATTTTGTTCTAAAGCTGCCCCTAACACCTTGTTAGGAGCAGCACGTACATTGAATGGCTCATTTCAGCTTACTTTCCAAATTGGCATCCTTGAGAATCTTCTTTAGAGTACCTGTTGGCACTTCTTGAGACTCGTGGCGACCAACAGGAATGAAATGACCGAAATCAGGGTGAACGTACTTATGGTGACGCTTGCCTGTTTTTCGCTTCCAACCGTTAGCTTCGAGGAGCCTGTACAGTTCTGAAAATTTTACCATGTCAAAGAACGTTTTATTTAGAACGCTGCAAAGGTAACATAAATGTTCCTATCATACAAATTTTTCTAACATTTTTTTTTATATTACCTAAGATTTTATGACATTCTCTTTACCGAATAATTAAAAACACCATCCGCTGGTGCTTCTTTTGCGCTACCAACGGATGGCTAACATTATATTTATGAAAAGTTTCGCTCTTATTTCATTGCGTAAACTTCGTTGCACTGGTCAATGGCTGCCTGGATGTTGTCCATTACTACCTCTGAGTAGATGTTTGCCATTACGAATGCCTTTGAAGAAGTCTTCTTGTGGCTGTCCTTTGATACGAAAGGATAGCAGTTTGCGATGTGCCATGTCTCGCCCTTTGAAGGACCTGCTGTGAGGGCAGCGTCAGCGATACATGATACGAGGAGTGCATCTGAGAATGTTGTGCGTGGACGATAGGTGCGATAGACTGTTGTTGAGTGGAAGCCATGGCCATAGTCACGGTGCTCTACGTATGTTGTTTTGTGTGATGTTGAAGCATCTGCTACGGCTGCTGTAACGGCTGCTGCTGTAATGCCTATACCGATGCCTGCTGCTGTGTTGCCACCACCCTTCTCTACTACTACGTTGTAGTCGCCGAGTGTGCATGTTACATCGACCTTACCGTCCTTTACCTGTGCGCGGACTGTTGGGCAGATGCTGATGTCGTATGCGTTGAAGCCACCTGCGTAGCGTGCGATGTTTTCAATATATGGGCGGGCAATGATGAGACCCTGATCCTTGTCTGCGAACTGGATGGCGTTGTTGTAGTTTGCGATGAACCAGTTTGCCATTTCGTAGTAGAGTTCATCCTTTGAGAGCGTTGGGGCTGAGATCTCCTTTGTGAAGACCATGTTGCCTGAATTATCGAGAGTGCTGCCTTCAGCGAGTTGCTTTACGGCTGACTTCTCCCAGCTTGTGCCATAATGCTGCTTAGCGAATGATTCGAGGTTTGTCTGACAGATCATCTGAGCGTTAACACGTGTTGCTGAGAAGATGAATGCGATTGCGATTGCGAGGGTTGTAGCGAATTTTTTCATAATGTTTAATGTTTTAATTTGGTTTGTAAATTTTGTTTTTTGAGTTTAATGTTTTTAGTTTTTGGGTTTTCCCCTCCTCCTTGTGGGGGAGTCGGAGGGGGGCTTGTTTTGTTTGACGATGCAAAGGTATGAGGTTTTGAAAAGTTTTCCCAAACAAATTATGAAATGGTTTCGGACAAATCGTGAACTTCATAATGTGTACGTTCTTTTCATGCTATGTACGTGTTTTTGGCGAGAATGGAGCGTATTATTCGCAAAAATAATCAGAAAAATAAGAAAAAACATATAAACATTGTTAACGTTTCTGAGTTCATCGTATCAATAACTGAAAACCAAAAACAATTCACGATTTATTAACCATTAAAACAGTAAAGAAAATGAAGAAATTAGTATTCGCTCTCGTAGCATTCGCAGCTCTCTCAATGTCAATGACATCTTGCTTTGACGGCAACAAGCCAGGTACAAACCCAGACGACTCAGCAACCGTCGTAGATGACTCTCTCGGCAACGACTCTCTCAACGAGGACTCAGTTGCATCTGCTGAGGCTGAAGGCGCAGACAAAGAATCTGCAACAGAAGCTGCTGACGACGAGAATGCTCCAGAGGCAGAAGCAGCTGAAGAGACTCCTGCAGAGAAGAAGTAAAATCCAATCACCATCAGAATACAGGCTTTGCGCATTCATGCAAGGCCTGGATAAGTTTATTTCCGTATTGAAGTTTCTTAAAGATGGTAAAATATGCAGGAAAAGTACAATTTCTTGTACTTTTCTTGCGTATTTCGTGAATATTCCTTACTTTTGCAGCCAAAAGTACAGAATATTAGACTATGGATTTTGCTAAAATCATTAAAGAAAGGCGTGTTGCGCTTGGTATATCGCAGGTGGATTTGGCCGAGATTGCAGAAGTGGGCATAGCTACGGTAAAGGACATCGAGCGTGGCAAAGGTAATCCTTCGCTAAGTACATTAGTGAAGATTGCTGATGTATTGGGCATGGAAATTGTGCTGAAGATGAAGCAGATGGTGTGATTTTTATTAATATACGTTGTAATCTATGAGACAATTGTGCATATATAATAATAATGTGTTTGCCGGTATTCTTACAGAAACCGAAGAACGCCACTATGAGTTTACATACGATACAGAATATGTAAACTCTAATGAATCATGCATTTCCCTGACTATGCCAAAGCAGAACGAAACGTTCCATTCCGAATTCCTTTTTCCTTTCTTCGCCAATTTGTTGCCAGAGGGAGCGAACAAACGCTTTATCTGTCGTAGGAATCATATTGACGAAACTGACGATATGGGTTTGCTCATGTTCTTTTCGGGTAAAGATTTTATTGGAAGTATAACCGTTGAAGACAATTTGCTATGAGACATATTTCAGTTTGCCCTTCCCTTCTAACCGATGGCTTTCAAGACTATTCTCCGAAAGCTGTAAAGGCGCTTTTTGCAGGAACGAAGACCACGTGCCGTACGAAACTGGTTTTCGATGAAAACGAAGTGCCTGTGGAAGCCTCTAAAGATTCCACTCTCAACGGTCAGCTGTCAGCGGAAAATCTTTCAATTTCTGGTGCCCAAGAAAAATACCCAGCAATACTTGAAGACGGAAAGATACGTATTGCGAGGAAAGGTGAACGAAGTACATATATTCTAAAACCTGCTCCTCTTGACCGTCTCCATCTTCGCAAACAGATACCTGCCAATGAGCACCTTACGATGCAGATAGCCTCTCAGGTATATGGTATTGAGACAGCTTTGAACGGGCTTTGCTTTACGGCGGATGACCAGGTAGTTTATGTAACCAAGCGATTCGACATTCTTCCTAATGGAACTAAACTGCAGATGGAAGACTTTGCTTCATTGGTAGGTCGTACGGATAAGACCAACGGCGATGAATATAAATACGAAGGTTCGTACGACGAGATTGCAAAAGCCATTATCAGGTACATTCCTGCATCAAAGATTGCTTTGGAGAAGTTTCTGCGTCTCGTTGTTTTCAATTATATCTTTGCCAATGGCGATGCACATCTGAAGAATTTCTCGGTGATTCGTCGTGGAGACGATTGGGTACTTGCACCCGCCTACGACCTTATAAACACGTTTGTCCATATTGAAGGTTCAGACCTTGCGCTGAAACAAGGTCTGTCAGCAGACATTGAAAAGAGTGATGTTTATGAGCGAACAGGTCATCTTTGCCGTCTTGACTTTGAGCGTTTCGGCATTCATATTGGTATCAGCGAAGTCAGAGTCCGCAAGATTCTTGACTGTTTTATGGAGTTTCCTCCCCTCGTTGATGAACTAATCGCCCGTTCTTTCTTCCACGAAGACCGCGTGCGCCGAACTTACAAACGAATAATAGAGGAACGCCGCAAACGATTTATTCGTGATTCTGAATGAGGTATCTAATTCTTCTTTTTTACAGAAGAAATTCCTAACTTTGCAAAACGAAATGTTCAGTAAGATGTAAAAATGTGTATTGTAGGGCGAGGATTTCCGAGCCGCAACTTGCGAAGAACGGCTCAGAAATCTTCGCCCTACAGCAAGAATCCCCAAAATCATACATCATACATCATAAATCATAAATGCTATGCCTAACTACAACCTCCAGCGATTCATCAACGCACAAGACGAGTACAATTCCTACGCTCGCGCACTTCAGGAAATGAAGCGCGGGGAGAAGACCGGTCATTGGATCTGGTACATTTTCCCGCAGCTAGGGTTCGGCCACAGCCCGATGGCAAAGCTCTATGCCATCTCGAACATCGAAGAGGCAAAGCAGTATCTTGCCAATCCTATTCTCTACAAACGACTGAAGGAGATTACCGAAGCCGTACTCTCTCATCGAGGTGGCGACATCATGCGCATCATGGGAAGTGGGATAGATGCCCTGAAGCTCCGCTCCTCAATGACTCTCTTCTGGTGCGCTTCAAGGCAGATGAATCCAGAGCAGAAAGGCGATCCAATATTCTACTATGTCATAAAGACCTTCTATGGCGGCACGTTCGACGAAAAGACCATCGCCATGCTAAATCGTCAATAGATAATCAGCCCCAGTGCTTGAAGCGTCAGCTTAAAGTCCCTCGCGCAGCCCCAATCATAAATCATACATCAAAAAACAGAAATCTTATGACCGACCCAATAGAAATCTTTGAAGACACGATTGAATTCTTCAAGAACAACGAAGGCGAACTCTCTCTTGGAGATGTTCGCGAGTGCATAGCCCTCAACCCGATGACGGTTGACGGCATAAACCTTCCAGAGAAGACCGGTTTCTGCAACATAGAAGTGACCAGAAACGACAGTTTCGGCGCTGCCCTCGGCATGGGCGAAGGCTGTCTTGTGCTCAACTTCATGAGCGGTTGGAACCCTGGTGGCGGTGTTCAAAAAGGAGCCCGCGCGCAGGAAGAAGACCTCTGCCGCCGTTCCTCTCTATATCTCTCTCTGACCAGCGAAGAGGGTATGCAACTCTATGAACACAACCGCAAGTTTGCGCCAGGTGCAAGCACAAACTTCATGCTTCTCTCGCCAAAGGTGGAGATCATAAAGACCTCAGACGGCGAATACATTGAGCCAAGCATGACCTGCGCAGTCCTTTCTGCTGCCGCACCTCGCTTAATTGGGGAGTATGGCTTCAATGTTGATGACGATGAACTGGAACAGTTGCTCCAGTCTCGCATTCGCGGCATTCTGCAGGTGGCAGCAAAGTACGGTTATCGCCGACTGATTCTCGGCGCATGGGGCTGCGGTGCTTATCGTAACGATCCCGAGCAGATCTCCCGCATCTTCCGCGACCAGCTCAGCAAGATGACTGGCTACTTTGATGATGTAGAGTTTGCCATCTATGGCAAAAGCTATAATTACGAGTGCTTCAAGGCTGTTCTATCGTAAGTTTACGGAGTAAGCAATTGACCTTTGGCGCAGCTTAGGAAGGTAGTTGAGGCTGCGACCCACTGATGTAGGGCGAGGATTTCCGAGCCGTTTGCGGGTATAAAACCTGAAACGCGGCTCGGAAATCCTCGCCCTACAACAAGGTCAATTGCCAATTTTATTTCTTGTTCAAATACTTGGCTATCGCTCTCACTTAACCATCACCTTCTTTCCGTTCATGATGATGATGCCGCGGAAGTTCTTGTCAACACGGATGCCTGATGTGCTGTACATCTTGCCGTCGCTGTCTGCGTTTGTCGTAGCATTCTTCACGGCTGTCGCTGGGTCAGGGAGAGTTGTTATGGTGAATCCGCCGTAGCTTGTCTCGTTTCCAGCCTCGTCTGCCACCTTGATGCTTACCTCGTAGTCAGTATCTTCGGTGAGTCCGTTGATGGTGTAGATGTTAGCGTTGCCGGCATTGCGGGTGATCCATGCAGATTCGCCAGCCTTTCGGTATTCTACGGAGTACGCGAGCTTGTCCTGAGGAGTGCGGTCGTCGGAAGCATGGTTCCATGAC
>JAZRYU010000057.1:0-43421 GCA_045600885.1 Prevotella sp. | reverse complement strand
AACAAAGAAAACTCACCGCGGAGTTGTTTTCTAAAGTTTCCGTTTTCTGCGTTTGGCAGTTTTCTGGGAGCTCGCGACCGTTTTCCAGCGCCATCCGTGTCAGCGAACCAACAAACGTTCAGGCGCGTTTTCTGTTAACATAATTTTACCGGACAGTAATAATTTTCAATTATCCATTATCAATTACGAAATCCCTCCCTACAACGCTCCAGAATGCTGATAAGCTCTTCTGCGGTCTCTGCGCGGAGCATTGCGATGCGGGTCTGGCGGAAGTTCGGGATGCCTTTGAACACTGGCGTTGAAGCAAGGTGGCGGCGGGTGTGGATAATGCCGCGCTTCTCGTCTATGCGCTCCATATTGATACGCAACTGCTCTTCCAGGATGTCTATCTTCTGATCGGAAGTCAGTTCCGTAGGAGAGAAGAACCACGGACAGCCGAATGTTGCTCTACCCACCATGACAGCATCTACGCCATAACGATCAAAGGCCTGCTTTGCCTCCTCGCGAGAGGTTATATCGCCATTACCGATGATTGGGATATGGATGCGCGGATTAGCCTTCACGCGACCAATCGGTTCCCAGTCTGCTTCGCCAGTGTACATCTGTGAGCGCGTTCTGCCATGGATGGTCAGTCCGGCAATACCGCAGTCCTGAAGCTGTTCGGCAAGTTCTTCGATTATTATGTTATTATGATCCCAGCCGAGGCGGGTCTTTACGGTGACAGGCAGGCTGACAGCCTCCACAACACGCTTGGTAATGTCGAGAAGTTTCGGGATGTTCTGCAGCATTCCAGCACCGGCACCTTTTCCGGCAACCTTCTTCACAGGACAGCCAAAGTTGAGGTCTATGACGTCGGGCTTTGCCTGCTCTACAATCTTAGCTGCCTCCACCATAGCGTCAACATCACGTCCGTAGATCTGAATGCCTACAGGTCGTTCTTCATCGCTTATGGTCAACTTCGACACCGTTGATTTCACATCCCTAACAAGTGCTTCAGCGCTGACAAACTCCGTATAGACCATTGCTGCGCCGAAACGCTTGCAGAGCATTCGGAAGCCGATGTCAGTGACATCTTCCATTGGAGCAAGAAACAAAGCGCCTCCCACTCCACCGTTTTCCTTTGACTCAGCGGCAGATACCGTTTCTATTATTTCCTTAAACTTTCTGTACATAACGTTAATTTTTCAGCTATATGGCGATCTCCACATGCTTGATGCGCTGGCGGCGCCAAGTGTAGATGCAGTGGAGATGTCCGTCGGAGGTCTGAATGATCGATGGGTATGAATACTGGCTGATAGGAGAATCCTCGAGCGTGAGCCAGTGCTCCCAATGGATGCCATCCTTTGAACGCTGAAGGGATAGTGGTGTGCGGAGTCCCTTACCGCTCTTTATACCCTGAGGCACAGGAGCATCATTGCAGATCATGACATGCTTGTATCCACCGTCGAAAGGTTTCTCCAATGTCACAGCATCAAGACCAGAGTTGTTGTTCGGCACGTCAAGGAGTTCAAGCTTGCTCCACGTCTCGCCATTGTCGGAACTATATGTTATTGCAACGTGCTCTGAACGCGTACGAGCCACGGCTGCCAGTCTGCCATCGTCAAGACGGAGTATAGCCGGCTGAATGGCATTCACCTTCTTTCCTGCCTCGGCAGCAGGCTCTGGAGTAAGAGGAGCATCAACATCGGCTGTGCGACGCCATGTCTTTCCGCCATCATCAGAGATCTCGAAGTACAAGCGCCAACCGTTGAGCTCAAGGGATGTTGGGGCAATAAGGCGGCCGCCCCCTCCCGACCTCCCCACAGGAGAGGAGAGTTCAAAAATCTTATTCTTCACAGGACCAAGAATGCGGAGGTCTTCCACGCCTTGAAGTTCGGCAACATTAGAGAACTTGCCAAGCTTCTCACGCTTGCTCCACGTCTTGCCGCCATCCTTTGAGCGGACAATCCATCCTTCCCAGTCGCGTGGGTTTATGCCGAGCTTGAAGTAAATCTCAAGTTGCTTGTTAGTCTTATTGTAGAACACAACCGGATTCCATGCCGCCTTGCGAGAATCGCGAAGAGTGATCTCGCCGTTTTCCTTCTCCTTGAGGATTTCCTCGCGAGTAAGCCCCATCTCTTCAAAAGGCATCTTGCCATGAGCAGCGAGGGTAGGCTTTGACCATTCCTTTGCGCCCTTTGGCTTACGGCTTACCCAAATACAGCAGTCAGGATTTCGCTCCTTTGTACCGCCGAAGTATGTTGCCACAAGATCGCCACTAGGAAGTTCCGTCATTGTAGCTGAGTGGCACTCAGGAAAAGAGGCGTTTTCGTAGAGGAACTCATTGGCAACCTCTCTCGCTCCCTCCACAAGGAGAGGATAACTAAAGTCGTAAAAACCACTGCCGAGTTCCTTTGTCGTGCCATCAGGAAGATCAACGAAAGCTTTTGTATTTGCAGGTATCTCCACATGCCAGACAAGCTTTCCTGCCTTCTTCTCCCAACGGCTAACAATCTTTCCGTAGATGCTGTTGTACGAAACATTGATATGGTTTATCTCGTCAACATTATAGTCTGGAGAGAGCTTGAAATGCTTATAGCCGACGGATTCGTTTGAAGGGTTAGAAGAGTTCAAGTGGTTCAAGTGGTTCAAATGGTTCAGGTGGTTCAAAGGCTGAATACCACCGACTTTCTGGAACGCCCATGTTACGAGGTCGCCGAGGAGCATAACGTGGTTTCCGCTGTTCATTGCAGGATTAGCTGTGTCGCCATTCCAAAGTTCCCAAGTTGTAGTGGCACCTTGTTCTGCCATATATCCCCAAGAAGGGTAAGTCTTCTGCGTAGCAAGAAGCCAGGCAACATCGCCGCGCCCCATGTCGGAGAGAGCACGCATTATCCAACTGCCGCCGATAACGCCTGTAGAAACATGACCACCATTCTTCACTATGATGTTCTCAATGATGTTCTTCTTCACCTGGAGCTTCACGTCCTCGTCATCAATCATGCCGAAAGCGAGCGGCAGCAGGTTGGCTGTCACCGTGTTATTGCCATAGAACGTAGAATCAGGATAGAGCCAATGGTTGCCGTCAGTGAGGTTTGTATTCTTATTAACGGTAAGGAATTTCTTGTTGAAAGCCTCTTTCGTCTCCTTGCCCCACTTGTCAAACTGCTTCACATCGCTGCTGATTCCCTGAAGCTCTGCGAAGCGCTTCATCCAGTTGCACATACGATAGAAGTAAGCCGTAGATATAAGCGTGCCGTCAGTCTGGCGTGTAGGATCCTCGCTATGGATAAGCTCAGGTTTCTCTGGCGGCATACACCAGTCGCCATACTTATCCTTTGTGATCAGACCGTCCTTACCATATTGGTAGCGCATGTGCTCAAGCCATTTCTTCACGGCAGGGTAGAACTTGCGCACTGGCTTGTCGTCGCCATACTGATCGTAAAGCATTTCAAGCGACATTGGCAGTGCGGCAGGCCAGGTAACATCGTCATTGTAGTAGTTCCAGAAGGCTGGCGCAACTCCTGGAATACAGCCGTCTTCACGCTGTGCCTCAACAATGTCACGCGACCACTTAGCATAAAGGGTGTTGACATCGAAGAAATAAGACTCGCCAAGACAACCAGCCGTACGGTCGCCGAGCCAAGGCTGACGCTCATCACGCTGAGGACAGTCTATCGGCATACCCTTATAGTTGGTGAGAATGCCCCAGAGAGCATTGTGCATCACCTTTGTGAGTATTGTGTCAGAGCACTCAAAGGTGCCTGTCTGCTGGATATTGTCGCTAACCTGACACGCCCAGATATCTTCTTTCGCAAGATTCTTCAGACCGCTAACCTCCACGTATCTGCCACCATGATAAGAGAATACAGGATGCCACTCCTTGCCATTCTCCGTTCCATTGGCAATGTAGTAATCAGTAGATTGCGCGTGACGAAGGTTTGCCGTCCAGAGATTGCCTGTGGAATCAAGTTTCTCTGCATAGCGTATGCTTATGGTATCGCCATTTGCAGCACCATTTATGCGAAGATGAGTCCAGCCGGACATGTTCTGCCCGAAATCCACAATGAACTTCTCGTCAACCTTGTTGATAGTCTTTGCAGGAAGTTTCTGTAGCTCGCGCATAGCAGGAGTCATCATGCCACGAAGAGTGCCACGAGGAATTGCCGTGCGCTCAGGATGAGTCCATTTGCTGTCGTCATATCCAGGCATTGTCCAGTCTGCAAATTCCTTGCGGGCATCATAGATTTCTCCGTCATACTCGTTGTTGGAACGGATAGGTCCGTCGCAGTTCAGACGCCATTTCTCATCGGTAGAGACGGTTGTTTTCTTACCGTTCTCGTATTCTATAATAAGGTTCGCACGAAGGGTTGGATAGCCGAAGTTCGCTATCTTATAGGCTTTCTTCTTCTGCTGCATCGTATAGAAACGACCATTGCCAAGAACCACGCCGATGGCATTCTGCTCCTGAAGCATAGAAGTGACATCGTATGCGTTATAGAGAACAGTCTTGTTATAGTCTGTAGGAGCCGGCGTAAGAACATCGTCGCTAACCTTCTTGCCATTGATGAAAGCCTCATACATGCCAAGTCCGCAGATATAGAGCGTAGCACGCTTCACCGCACCTTCCGCCTTGAACTCCTGACGGAAATAGCGTGAGGAGAGTCGGCTATGGACGTCTTCCACATCCCATTCGTTCGCCTGGTCCAGACCTATCCAGCGACCACTCCAATCAGCTTCGTTAAGCAGAGCAACGTTCCATTCGTTGACGTCCGACCATGCACTCTCGCCCTTGGTAGTGTTCACCTTTACGCGCCAATAGCAACGAGTATTACTACGCAGCTCTTTTCCCTGATATTCAACCCACTGCGACTGACTGCCTTCAATGGTCTTCGTCCAGAAATCGCCGTCAAGAGCTTCTGCCTTTTCCCTGGAAGAAGAGACTATTATCTGAGCGGAAGTCTGCATGACATCCTGTAGCAAAGGGGCAGAAATCTGCCAGCCAAGACGAGGTGTGGCTGTATCAAGAGAGAGCGGATTATGCAGACGCTCAGTAGTGAGATTGAGCACGGCAACAGGCTCTGCCTTAACCTTCTTCGGCTTGGCAGAGAGTGAGAGGGTTGCTGATAAGAGCAAGAGGGTTATAAAGTATTTACAGTTTCGCATAGTGTTTTTTATTTACCATTTACCATTTACAATGTACAATTATCATTGGGACACTCTTTCATTTTGTCAGGATTCCCGAAATGAACAGATGACTAAATGATAATGGTAAATGGTAAATGGTACATGTATTAATTGATTCCAAACTCCATCTGCTGTTTGTTTACTTCATCCAGCAGTTTCTGTCGTTCAGCATCTGACATCTTCTCTGCTTTTACGGCACTTGCTGCTGAAGAAGCACGCTTCTTTGACGATGGCGTTTCCTTATATACTGCCTGAAGGGATGGAGCGACGCTTTCGATAGTGATTGTGTCTGGCGTGAGAGCGTATGTAGCACCGTCTTTCCAAGACTTGGCTGTGACGGTTATCTTGCCCGGAGTGTTCGTAGCCTGAAGGAGGATAGGCGCACTACCCCACTCCACCTTACGCGGATTGGCTCCGATATTGTCGTATTCGCCGATAATGCGACCTTCGCCGCTGACCTCGAACTGCACTTCATCTATAGCGAGACGACGGACATTGCCGCTATCGTCTGTAACCTCAGCCACTACGACAACGAAGTCTGAACCGTCTGCCTCAAGCTGCTTGCCCATATCGTCAACATAGAGGCGGAGCTTGGTAGAGCGGCGTGAAGGCATCTTCTTGTGTGAGCAGACCACCTTGCCGTCCTTTATACCTTCAGCAAGAAGGGAAACGCGCTGCCAGTTCTTCTGATAATAGCTGTAGTCGCGTGCCTTCCAGAAATGCCAGAAATCATGGAACACGAAGAGTCCTTTCTTGTTCTCGTAAGTCTGAGTGAAGGCTACGCTGTGTCCCTTGCTCTCGCCCT
The DNA here is from genome assembly GCA_045600885.1 of Prevotella sp. Taxonomy (GTDB): domain Bacteria; phylum Bacteroidota; class Bacteroidia; order Bacteroidales; family Bacteroidaceae; genus Prevotella. The sequence goes on along the minus strand of JAZRYU010000057.1, from coordinate 37,450 downwards.
GAGCGATTGTTTCCACCTTATCGCCTTCGAAGAGTGAAAGACGGACTGAGTCGCAGTTGGAGAAAACGATAACATCATCGTCAGAGAATGGCGAAAGCTCATGAGCGATAAACACATTCGGCTCCTGCGTTTCGTCCATTGCGGCAAACATAGGCTGCGCATATTTCTTCTGGCGGAAAGCATCATAAATGCCGCCGTAGTAAGTATCAGGATGATAGCCGCGCTGATGGTCGAACGGATGCCACTGAGCACCGCCGATGAACTGACTGCGAGCCGAAGAGCCCGGCACTGGCGTAAGCATCTCATTATAAGTATCGTTCAGTGAGATTGCCGTAGTGAGCATAGGCTTCTCGCCCCATGCACGAGCAGCGCGGTTGAGGTTGTTGTGAGCATACCAGTCGTCAACCATCTCGCCAAACTCTCGGGTGAAGATACACTTATCCGTCGGCACATCTTCCTTGCCAAGGTCTGTTGTCCAGCCGTAGAGCACATCGTAGTTTTCCTTTACACCGGCAGAGTGCATATCGGCAGCTGCAACAGGGCGGTAAGGATAAGGATATTCGTCCTTTGTTATCTGGAGTGCTTCAAGGGAGAAATTCTCCGGATAACGCGTTTCGTTAAGGATCGGCTCCCACATAAGAACGCAAGGATGGTTGCGGTCGCGGCGGATAATATCGCGAGTATTCTGATGAACACGCTCAGCAAACTGAGGGTCTTTATTCCAATACTGCCAGCCTGGAGTAGCCACGATGATGAAGATGCCAAACTCGTCGCAAGCATCCATGAAGGAAGGATCCTGTGGATAATGAGCCACTCGGATGATGTTCATGCCCGACTCCTTCAAGCGCTTCACATCGCGCCACTGCTGTGAGTTTGGCATGGCATTGCCAACGTATGCAAAGTCCTGATGACGATTGCCACCAACGAGCTGACGGTATGGCTTGCCGTTAAGCCAAAAGCCGTCCTGTCCCTTGAACTCAAAAGAGCGGATTCCTGTGCGAACGCAACCGCCATCAACGGTCTTATTGCCTTGAAGAATAGTCAGTTCTACAGTATATAGGTATGGATCTTCAGGAGACCAGAGATGCGGAGTTGCCAACTTTGCTGAAAGATGGGCAACACCAAGGCTGATGCCGTCGGCATTTGCAGAAGGACTGACTGCGGTTTTCTGCTTTAGTGTCTTTATAATCTTGCCCGAAGCGTCTTTTATCTTGGCTTGAACGGTGAAGGATTGCTTTTGCGGCTGCTGTGCTGAAGGCTGCACACCTCCGAGGTTGCCTATCTCCACATCAATGAACATCTCTGCTGAGCGTTCACTGATATTGGCATAATGCACAAAGACGCCACCGCCGGCAGTCTGGTTTCGCTCCACAGCATCTGTGATTGCAACAGGATTTTTTGCGATAAGCCATACATCGCGATAGATTCCTCCATGATAGCAGAAATCGAGCTGCGACTGCTTCTTGCCTGGGGGATAGGTCTTGTCGTCACTATTATCTGCCATGACGGCAACAAGAACATCATCGCCAGGCTTTACGCCACAAGCCGTAAGGTCTATATTGATAGGCAGATAACCGCCGAGATGTTCCTTGACAAGCTTACCGTTGACGTATATTTTCTGCTTGCCCATAATGGCCTCAAAATGCAGAACGGCATTCTTGCCCGCTGTCTCTGAAGGCAGAACAAAGTGTTTTCTGTACCATACAACGCCCTGATAGTTTCTGCCGCCACTGCCTTCTACGGGAGTAAGCAGCGGAGAATGTGGCGTGCAGACAACTTCCCACGCCTTATCGTCAAAGCCGACAGACGCTGCTCCCTCAGCATCGCCAAGGAAGAAGCGCCAGCCTTGATTGAAATTATAAACTAATCTGCCCGAATTTGACAACGGATAGAGTCCTGCCACTGAATAGTCAGAGGCTACGGAAGGACAGAATACAAAGAGAATAAGGGTTAGTAATAAAATGAGTTTTCGCATGGCTTAAGGATATAGTAAGGAGGTAGCCTATAACGTATTATACATTATAGAGTATGTGCCGTAAGAGTAAGCCTGGAGTGTCACAAATTCCTTTGTTCCGTTGCGGAAATCTGTCTGTACAGAGATGCCGCTATTGAAGTCTTTTGATGGCACCCATCCGGCAGCTTTCAGGTCTGCCTTCAGCTTTTCGTAGCACTCCCTGCTTGTGAATGTCCAAGTAAAGGAAGTTACTCCACGATCCTTGAGAAGCGTGATGTCAATACCTGCCCATTGCTCATCTGGATAGAACACCCAGTTGCCATTGTGCTCTACGTTTCCTTTCTTCCAGATTTCGTTGAAAACGCCGTCTGATGTACCAGCACCTGCCGACTGCAGGCATTTGTAGCCCCAAACGGTGAACAAATTGCGCACATCGTCAATAGTCTTCTTGCTGATAAGATTCTGCAAAGAAGAGAAATCTGTTGAGAAGCTGCAGCTAACCTTTGCGGAATCACAGCAAATAGAATCTGACTGGGCAAAAACAGTCTGCATCAAAGCAGCCATTATCATTGTCAAAAATAACTTTTTCATAATTCTTTTTTGTAAATTACACTGTTTAATTTTCTACAGTAACCTTCTTTGAATAAGCCTTACCGTCGATTGTTGTCTTTACGACGTAAACTCCGGCTGGGAGATCATATGTATAGACGAGAGTCTCACCGCAGTTAAGTTCGCCTACCTTAACGAGCTTTCCGGAAACATCGAAGAGTTCTGCCTTCTCTATAGCCTTGGTCTCGTCAACAGAGCTAAGACGGAGGAAGCTTTCCTCCTGGCGGAGAGAAACTGCCATCGGCTTCTTCTCTGACTGAACATTCTCAATGGCAACAACCTCTGGAATGGCTGTAAGCTTCTCTGTATTGAAGAGGATAACCTCTGCACCGCCGTTATCTGAGAGGCTGAGCGGATTAGCTGTTCCGATTACGAGATCGTCATAGAGATACTCCATGTTGCGGATACCGTAAGCAGCAGGATTGCCGAAGCCATTGTTTGTGATACACTCTGCTGGCTCTTCCGGATCAGAGATGCAGAAAAGGTCGAAGCCTTCTGGGTCTCTGCTCAACTGAGTATCAAGAATCTGATCTGTCAAAGCTGAGAGAACCAGTCTGCCTGTAGTACCAATGCCTGATACTGCGTTTGATGTCACGAAAGGCTTAACGAGATTGCTGCAGTCCATTGTTCCGATGTAAAGGTCGCCCTTGTACTCGCGCATAGCCCAAGCGCCATAGCAGTTGAATAGGTTTCCGAAACCGCTGCGACCGAACTTCGCCTTATATCCTGAAGCATTTGGAGCAACCTTCCACTTATGCTCTGCATAGTCGAATACGGTAAGCGTAGAGTCTCCGTAGAGCATCTCAACTTCCTTGTCTTCTTCATCCTTGAAGTCTCCGCGCCACAATGTTGTAGGACGGATAGAGCCGAGCAATGCGTTAACCTTTTCAAGTGAGTTCTGCTGCTGATAGTGACTTCCTGTCGCGATGATAGGAGTTGTCCATTCGCCTGAAAGCACTCCCCAGTAAAGCTGTCCCTTGTAAGAACGCACCTCTGCACACCAAGCAGTAGCTGCGGTAACAGGGTTTGGATCGTACATAGAATAGCGCCAAACATTGTCGAACTCCATCACATTGTCTGGAGTGAGACCAACGGTTGGATCGTACTCTGTCTTTGAGCGGTAGATACCGATAGACTTGTCTTTATCGCCGTTGTTCACAGCCCAACCGCCAACGAAGAGGTGGTTGTTGTGGATAGTCATCTCTCCTACGCACTGGTCGCAGAGAGCAACAACCTTGAACTGCATTGGGTTCTGTCTGTCGCCATACCAACGAAGGATGGCACCACCCTGCTTGCCGTCTTTTTCGTATGCAATGCCAAGATAGAGCACGCCATCGAGCGTGATGCACTTGCGCATATTTGTAACCTTCATATCAGGTTCGTCAAGGATGGCATTCTCAAAATGTCCGCTTGCGATAAGTTTGTCTGTATCTGTGTTGTAAGCGTAGATTGAAGATCCGTACTTCTCGTCAGGACCAGCGAAGAACATTACGCCGTCAATACCTCCGCAGCAGCGGAAACCCTGAGTATATTTTGTAAGCGGGTCGTTAACAGGAGCGATGTCCTCTACATATCCAGTCATCGGATCGTAGCAATAAACGCGTGGTGGGATCATGTCGGCTGCCATGATATCGCCATCTGCACGTCTGTCCTTCTCGCCTTCGCATACCCAGCATGAAGTCTCGTAAGAACCGCCAGCGAGGATGTTTCCCGAAGCATTCTGAGAGTTGTCGGCACTAGTATTAGTAGCATGGCAGAGGAAATTGTGGCACATTCCCCAGTAAAGCTTATTGTTCTGAGCCTGCATAGACCATGCGTAAGAGCCGGAACGCTTTGCTTTTACAGGAAGAAGTGTCACGCCACTTCCACCCATCATCTGCTCATACTGCTCATACATCTGACGGTACAATTCCACTTCCCATGCGTCAAGTCCAGCCTGCTTATACATGTTGCGCGCATTACCGATTGAGTAATAAACACCGTCAATAGGGGCACGCCATGCCTGACGAGTCTGATATTTGATCTTTGCTGGCTCGATGGTGTCACGTCCTTCTGTGTGATAGCTGATGAGCATCTGTGCCTCCTCTATCTTAGCAGATGCTTCCTCAAGAGTAAGATTCTCCTCGCCGAGCCACTGCATAATCATCGCCCAGATATCTGAAGGAATAATACTCTGTGCTGATACCTGAGCAGGTGTCAGCAAGAACATTGCAGCAAAAGCTGCTGTGATCAGTTTTGAGTAGATTGTTCTCATATTATTTTTTTATTTATTGTGTGTTACCACTTTTTTAAAAGTTTAATTACCTTGTTTTGACTGCATAATATAGTGCGCAAAGTTACAAAAAATCAGCAACTTTAGCACTATTCTAGCCGAAAACATTCCCTTTAGTTGCTAATTATTAAGGATAAAAGCTGTTTCCTTGGGGAATTTAACTAATTTCCAAAAAAAATACATAAATTTGCAAAGGAAAATTTCTTGCTTGGCAAGCATCACCGCTCAGCCTAAAGGGATGCTTGCCAGAGCAAGAAGTGCCGAGTGATGCACTTTTACTACTGCAGGTATGAAAAGATTCAATACAGCGGGCACTTGTCGCCCGAACGAACATTATATGGTGGACATCACCGACCGCTTGGAAATCATCCGTAGAATGGTTGCCAAGGGTGACTATTTCTGTATCAATCGTGGTAGGCAGTATGGCAAGACAACCACGCTTGAGGCGATAAGTTATCATCTTTCGGACGAATACTGCGTTTTTTTTATCAGTTTTGAAGGAGCAGATGACAGTTCATTCGAAACCGCAGCTACCTCTAATGCCAATTTTCTAAAGCGAATAAAGCGTGAGTCTCGAATCGTAGAAGGACAAATATATGATTATTTGAAATCTGTTTGTCCTCCAGGTTTAAATGCTATAGAAGACGTGGATTTCTCTGAGGTTGTAGAAGAAATGTGCGCCTTATCATCAAAACCTATAGTTGTGCTAATTGACGAGGTTGATCAAGCAGGTAACAATCAGGGATTTATTAAATTCTTAGGTGGACTGAGAAACATGTATCTGAAACGTGAGGCTCACCCAACCTTCCAATCTGTCATCCTTGCTGGTGTCTATGACATCAAGAACCTGAAGTTGAAGATTCGTACTGAAGACGAGCATCAGTATAACTCGCCATGGAACATAGCCGTTCCTTTCGATGTGGATATGAGCCTTTCTGCAAATGGAATTGCCAATATGCTTGCTGAATATAAGGCTGACCATAATCTGACTTTTGACGAAGTCTTCGTGGCTCAGATGATACGCGACTATACTGCTGGCTATCCATTCCTCGTGAGTCGCATTTGTCAGATTATCGACACAGAACAGTACACTTGGAATAAGGAGGGCGTGCTGAATGCAACTCATGATCTTCTTGTCGAGCGTAATACGTTGTTCGATGACATGGTTAAGAAACTTGTCCAGTACCCGGAACTGAAAGAACTGTTGCGAAACATCCTCTTTGAAGGTAAAACCAGAACCTTCCATACTGATGAAAAGTATCTGCAGATAGGATTGATGTTCAATTTACTTGCCAACAACAATGGAACTGTTGCAATCGCTTGCCGCCTAATGGAAACACGTCTGTACAATCTGTTTATCGGCGAGGATGAAACTTCAAGGATATTCTCCCTTGGGCAGATGGACAAGAATCAGTTCGTCCATGATGGCTTTATTGACATGCGTCTTCTTATGGAGCGTTTCTGCGTTCACTTCAACGAAATCTATCGCCCAGGGCATGATGATCAGTTTGTAGAAGAAAACGGACGTAAGATCTTCCTCACTTACCTGCGCCCTATTATCAACGGCATAGGTAATTACTATTGCGAAGCACAGACACGTGACCTAACCCGCACCGACATCATCATAGATTATCTCGGTCAGCAGTACATCGTGGAGTTAAAAATCTGGCGAGGACAGTCGTATAACGAGCGTGGCGAGAAACAGCTTGCCGAATATCTTGAACGATACAACCTACAAACTGGATATATGGTAAGCTTCTGTTTCAATAAGACAAAGCAATCCGGCTTGCTGCCACCTGTAGAACTGAATGGCCGCACTTTGATAGAGGCTATCGTCTAATTAATTTATAGAAAAAGCCCATGACGCAAATTCGTCATGGGCTTTTCATTGCTATCGGAGGTGGAATGGGTTAGGTTCCACCAGTTAAGAAATCATTACTTCGAGAGAACTGGGCGGATAAGGAGACCGATACAACGGTCGAGATTAAAGATCTGCTGCTCTTCAAAATTAGCACTCAGGACGTATGCCTTCTCAAGCCATGCTGTACGAGTACTTGTCCAATAGTAGCAAGTTCCGTTGAAAGCAGTTGTCTTACTGTCAACAATCTCACCACCAGCAGGGAGGAAGATTGATTTGCCGTTAGGACCTGTCACCTTGAAACCACGGATAGTATAAATCTCAGGGTTGTTCTTATCCATAATACCTGTAAATTCCCAAGTACAGTTGTTGATAAGCTCATCAAGTTCCATATTAGATGGGATATGCCACTTACCACCGAGCTGAACAGAAGCTGCATCATGGTCTGTTCCTGCAAGCTGCTTCACAGATCCGTCATATCTGCCAGCGTCAGTGAATGAGTAGTTACCTCTTGAGAAGCCGCTCTTTCTTGACTTAGTCTCACCCCAAGCAAAGTATTCACCGAAGTCTTTGTCAGAAGGCTCTTCAGACTGCTGACCGAGGTTGCGTGAAGCCCACTTTGTACCAGAAGGAAGACCGAGGTCAACAGCTTCAAATGTCTTACCAAGGGCAGTGAGTTCCTTTTCTGGAATAGTAGGAACATCACCAGCCTCTACAGGATCATAAACTGGGCGGATAGACATCAGATATCTCTTTCTGTTAGGACTTACGTAAGAACCTGCTACACTCTTCATAACAAAATTGTAAGCATCATAATAGTCATACTGTTCCGCCGTCCAGATGTAAGCAAAGTCCTGTCCAGAAGGTGTGATATTACCATTTGCGTCTTGAGTATAAACGTTTCCATTTGGAATAAAGATTTGTGTCTTACCATCCTTAGACATAATAGAGTAACCTGAAACTCCATTGTCAAAAGACTTATATTCCCAATTGAGGTCAAGAAGTTCATTTATTTCCTCAACTGTTGGCAAACGCCAGCCCTTACCCCACTGCTGAGTAGCCATATCATACTTAGTACCAGCGATGCTTGCCATGTCAGGAGAATTAGAGACGTAAGGAGCCTTACCTGTTGGGTCACCCCATGCATAATGACCACCTATTTCTGTTTCTGAAGAAGCACCCATATTATGAGAAGCCCACTTAACAGAGAGACCGAGGTCAATAGCTTCTGCTACAGGGAATTCCGCTGGAGTCTTGAAAGAAACCATAGGTGCGAAGATAGAGTCACCAACCTCTGTTACGACAAATGCAACTGCATAGTAAGAAGTGTTATGCTTGAGTTCCTCAAGAGAATACTCATAGTTACCGCTCTTAGCACTTTCTGTATATACCTTGTTGAATGACTTATGTTCAGTCACCAAGTCCATATCGTCACCGTAGAAGAGACCGTAAGAAGCAATCTCGCTTACATCACCAGCAACTGCCTCTGCTGTTACTACTGCAGAAGAGAAAGTAACATCCTTATAAGAAGCAGAAAGCTTTACAGGCTTGTAGATTTTACCGAAAACAGGACGAACCATGATGAAGCTACTTCTGATAAGCTCAATCTTTTCAGCTGTAGATAGTTCTGCAGTTTCGCTATGAGTCAGAGATAAAGCACCTGCATTGTCAGAAGAAGCCTTTGAGAGAGAACCAGTCCAATACTTTGCCAATCCTGTTGTGTCCTCTGGAAGTGTTATAGTATTTTCATTAGGACCAGTTACAACGTAAGCATGCATGTTTGGCTCGTACTTGAAAGAACACTCATTAATAAGTTCTGCGATGTCTTCCGCAGTAGGCATACGCCAGTCGCTGCCCCAATAGCTCTTTGCAACGTCAAATTCAGTCTCTGCAATATCTCCCTTAGGAGTTTCGCAAGGGAAATACTTAAGATTGTTTGACGTTACCAAACCAGAGGTCTCACCCCAACCAAAAAGGAAGCCCTGCTCTTCTGGCTTTGAAGCACCAATATTGATTGAAGACCAAAGAGTTCCGCTCGTCAGACCGAGGTCAACGGTTTCGCCTGTTGCAGGCGCACTTGGTCGCTGGAGCGCCTGGAAAGAAACGCTCTCAATTTCCCAAGAATTATATTCAAGAGTGCCATCCTGAGTCTTGATTATGACCTTCTGCTGAGCATTGATACCAAGCAGAGGGAACATAAGAAGAAGGATGCCTAAAAGAATCTTTTTCATCTCTTAAGTAATTTATAAGATTTGTTACCAATTTTTACTATGTAAACTCCTGACTGTAAAGACTCTGTAGAATAAGAAATCTTTCCATCGGACACATTTGCTGAATAAAGAAGACGACCAGACGCGTCATAAACAGAAGCTACAGCACCTTTCTCTAAACCGGAAACAGAAAGCTGATTGTCACGGAACATGAAAATCATATCTCCTGTCTTCGCTGATTCTGGCATTGTTATGGCTACAGCATCTTCGTCAGCCTGTAGATTAATGTTCTGCACAACTGGCTCATCTGCCTTACCAATGGGCTCTGTAATTGGCACAAGCTTGATCTCTGGACGCTCAAAGTAGAACTTTTCCACATTAGAGCAAGGATACTTAGCAAATTCTTCTCCATCAACGAGAACGATGACGGAATTGAGTTCGATGTTTACTTGAGGAGTTTGTTCAAACAAAAATTTCTGAAGACTGGAAGAGTCCTTCAGTTTTAAAACAAGAACATCTGGTGCGTTGCCTGCAAATGAAGCAGTACAAAGCATCAGACATACCAATGTTAGAATTTTCTTAAACATTTTCATGTTGAACAAAATATATAAACTGACCTTTCTATCTATTCTTTTTCTTAAGGTTAGCCCTTAGAGTGAAATAGACAGGCTTGTCATATCTATCAAAATACAAAGCAAATTTCTTAATATTCTCTCCAGGAATAAAACCTTCGAGATTTAAAGTTACCTTAAACTCAAATATTTGTCCTGGATTAATAGCTATTCTTTCAAACTCTACATCCGTACATGAACATTCTACACGGGAACTATTAACGTGAATAGCTTTCTTGCCTTTATTCTTAAACTTAAAGACAGCTACACGCTTAGCATCACCGTAAGTCATATCACCAACGTCAATAGAATCCTGAGAGATGACTATAGAAAAATCCTTTCCTGTTACCTTCATATTCTTTTTTGCAGAAGCTGAGAGGGCAAAGAAAAAAAGAGATAAGAATATAAGAAGCTTGTATTTCATATTAAAATATTAGTCTTCAGTAGAGTCGTTAGCCTCATAGATATTGTGAACACCTTCAGCATTCTTATTGAGGAAAGTGAGATACCACTTACCGTCGAGACACACTGGATTAAGCTTAATGCGAGTCTCTCGAGGTTGAAGTGAATCAACAGGGTTCTTAAGATACATTATGAGAGTAACTTCGTTGTTCTTATAGTCACGCAGAATTGTAGTTTCCCATTCTACCTTATCTATATTCATCATCTCGTATGCCTTGATCATCTGCTGACGTTCGTCATAAGTGAGAGGCACCTTTTTTCCGTCTTTAACTACAGCCATCATATCTGCTACCTGCTTGTAGTTGTGTGCGTTCATTGCGTCGGAGAACTGTGTGATGTAATTCTTAATCTGTGAAGAATCTTCATGAGTGTATTCCACTTCAGCTTCTTTGAGGTACTCACTGTGATAGCCTCTATCCTTCTTACAAGAAGAAAGAGAGGAAAGAATTACAAGGGAAAAAACAAATACAAATAACTTTTTCATTATTGTTAGAGTGTAAAAAAAGGGGAGGAGCTGAACTCCTCCCCTCTTTATTTAGAGTTTAAGTTTAATTACTTCTTAGGAGCACCGTTGCCACCGAGAGTAGACTTAATGTCAACAGCAACATACTTAGTAACCTGACCCCAGTAGTAAGTAACTGTTACAGGGATGAAGATCTTACACTCATTAAGAGTACCAGTGTTGTTCTTGTAAGTGATGTAGTCATCCTCCCAACCAGCAAGAGCACCTGCGTGGTAGCGAAGTTCGAATGCATCGTTTACATCTGCAACAGACATGAGATCACCCTTGTTGTTGAGGTCACAGAGAACGTTCTTGTTGTTAGAGAGCTTACCGCCATCAGGAACACCAACGATCTCAATGTTCTTAATACCATAGTGGAGGTAGTAAGCAGCATTAGGGAATGTCTTAGATGGGTTCTCAGCGATTTCGCTATTCATACCCCAAGCCTCGCGCCAGTCTGTGAAGTCCATGATTTCGAAGAGGCCAATAGCGTTGAGCTTAGTGCCAGCATCCTGAAGTACATAGTTCTTAGAAACTGGGTTGATTGGGCGGAGGAAGCGAGCTGCAAGAGGAGCGTCATCGTAAGTGATATCGATAGGCATTGCACCATCACAAAGGTTAGCCTTGAAGCCGATGTATGCTGTGAGAACGTCGTTTGCAAGTTCGTTGTGAGCCTTGTAGTTGAGGAGAGCCTCAGAAGCCTCAGAGTGCTTGTAAACTACAGCCTGCTCGTTAACACACTGACCGAATGCACCACAGATATAGTAGTCGTAGTTAGGATCAACAGCTACGTGTGGCATATCGATAACAGCTACAACCTGACGAGTAGTCTTATTAAGAGCAGTACCCTTGTTAGCGTAGAGAGTCTTGCCATCTTCTGATACAGACATGTAGTACTTGTCAGCAGCCATTACAGGCTTGCCATCAGCACCCTTAGCCCAGATCTTAGTTGAAGCGTCGTCAACTGGCATACCGCAGTAGATCTTACCGTTGTTCTTCTTATCGAAGATGAGTGAACGGTTAACCCATGAAGCACTCTTCTCGTAGAGCTTAGCACCTTGCTTGTAAGAGTAAGTTTCTTTTTCGTATGTCTTAGTCTTATCCTCGTGACCAGGAACCCAAGTGATAGCCTGCTTTCCAGCAGTGAAGAGGTTGTGAGCACCTACAGGTGGCTCTTCACACCAGTAACCACGGAGAACCTTGTTGTTCTTGTCACCATAGTTATCAACGATGAATGCCTTAGCAATACGGAAATCGAATGGCTCAGCATTATCCTTGAGATCTTCTGGTGAAGAAACGTTTACGTGGAACTCAGAAGTAGCGAACTTGTCGAACTTGTAACCAACGTTACCGTTGAGCTCGTACCAGTAGTTCTGGTCTGGCTGACCCCAGTGGAGGAGTGCCATTGGACGGTTGAATGTAGTACCCTTAGTCTCGAGAACAACATAGATGTATGCAGGGAGCTTAGCAGGAGCGTCTGCAGTCTTTGCGTAACGAACAGCTACCTGAAGCTTGTTGTTAGGGTTGTTCTTAGGCTGGTTCTGGTTAGTGAACTTATTAGTGTGGATGTAGTAGAAGATGTTAGAAGCATCGTCGAAGCGCTTCTTACCATTAGTTATATCATACTTGACAACACCGAGAGAGTCAGACTTAACAGCGTTAGTCTTGTCAGGAGTAGCGTCATCGATATTCCACATAATGATTGAAGTCTTTTCACCTGTTGATGGATCAATATCACGTTCTGTAGAAACGTATCCATAGTAGTACTCAGCCTCTACCCATGTCTTACCATCCTTAGAAACGAACTGCTTAAGGTCACCCTCACCCATATTCATTTCTGGACGATCCTGATAGTATCTTACGAACTCATCACGAGTACAGTTAGCACCCTCGAAGTAGATGTAGTTCTCATCCCAAGACCACTGAGTCTTGAAGCCCCAAGGGAGTGAGCACTCAGCATCCCAGTTATAGTCGCGAGTAGGAACAACGATTGCGTGATCTGGATCTACCTCTGGATCTACGTCAACAATCTTAATACAGATGTAACCGTAGTCAAGAACTGCACCAGTCTCATTGTCGATAAGCTGAACGCGAACTACAGGAGTACGACCTACGAGCTTAGCGCGAGTCTGAGGAGCGTCGAAGCCCTGCTGCTTACCACCGTAGCCCTTTTCGTTAGCTGCGTCGTCAGCGAGTGGCTTAGTAACGTCACCTGGACGGAGCCATGTGATGCCCTTCTCGTCAGTCTTGAGAGCTGCGTGAGCAGACTCAGAAGTTTCGTTCTTACCTGACACGAAGTATGTAAGTTCGAACTTAACAGAGATGTTGTACTGCTCGAGGAGTGCCTCTGGAGTGTAAACTGCGAGCTCGGTGTCAGTTGAATTAGCCTTGTTAGTCTCAGCCTTGTGGATCTCAATGAGAGAGTTGAGGTCGAGCTTGCTATTCCAAGCTACAGAGTCCTGTGGAGTATAGAGAGTCTTAGTAGTCTGATTCTCGAAACCAGTAGCCTCAGCGATAGTTGCCATCAAGTGACCGTGGTTCCTGTGCTCCTTATTGCCGTAACGACCTGTAATAGTTGCAGGACATGGACGACAGTGATCGTTGTCAACCTCATAGTCAGGGATGTTACCGTTAGGACCAGAAGCTGCGTGAGCAAGAGTGAAGTGAACTGAGCTCTTATAGAGAGTAGCGAAGTCAGAAGTGATTACATTCTTGTCATCCTCAGTATTGTTCTGATACTGGAGAGCGAAGTTAGTAATCATACCGTCCTTTGGTACGCTCTTGATAGCATCAGAGTTAGTAACAGTCATAGGAACGAAGAGGTTACCTGGAACGTCACCTGCGTATGAACCTTCACCTACGTGTGGCTTGAACTTAGAGTTATCAGCAGTAGCCTTGTAGATATCGATACCACACTCAGCCTTTGCAGTAGCACGATGGATGAACTCCTTATCAGAAGAGATTACAGAGAAACGGTTGATATCACCAGTCTCGATAGTAGCACCTGATGGGTTGAGCTCATACTCTGCCCAGAAGTCAAGGATACGCTCGTACTTAGAAGCTTGGTAGCGGCATGGAGCAGAACACTCAGCAGCAGCTGTCCAATCCTGCACTGGAGCACCGTGGTGAGCGAGAGCTTCCTTAGTTCCAGGCTCGAAATCAGAACCCTTATCGCTCTTAACGTTACCTACAGTCTCCTTGAGCTGGTATGCTTCCTTATCCTCTTCGAGCTTAGTGAGGTCTGTAGCATCCTGGTTCATTGCCTTAATGATTTCACCACCCATTGCGTACTTGATAGTATCGAGGAGCTCAATTGGCATAGCCTCAACACCCCAGTAGTAAGACTTTGGTACGAATACGAGTGAACGGAGAGACTTCTTGATAAGAACGTTGAGAGCATCTACGCGCTCAGTGAGAACCTTGATAGAAGCCTCAATTTCCTCTACCTTCTTAGTGTAAACCTCAGCAACCCACTTCTCGAACTCAGCCTTGTCAAGCTTATTCTTCTTAAGATCCTCAACATCTTTCTGGAGCTGTGAGATAGCAGCGTCAACTGTAACCTTCCACTCCTCGAGTGTCTGAACCTTAGTCTCAAGAGTACCGACCTTACCCTCTACAGTATTAAGACGCTCCTTAAGACCTGGGAGTTCGTCCTCAAGTGCCTTAACACGCTTCTCGAGCTTCTCAAGAGCGTCCTTCTGCTGCTTAAGGTCTTCCTGGATAGCTACGATATCCTCGCGGATCTTAGCATCAGCAGCCTCAAGATCAGTCTTTACAGTAGTAAGACGGTCATCAACAGCCTTGATCTTACCGTTGATTTCCTCAACCTTTGCATTGAACTCAGACTTGTCAACCTTCTTGTCAAGAATCTCGTTGATTGTCTTGATTGCCTCTTCAGCAGTCTTGATACGAGCTTCAAGAGAAGAAACCTCACCAGCAAGCTTGATGATGTCCTTTGCATTCTGATCAGCGGTAGCCTGAGCCTTGTCAGCAGATGCCTGTGCATCGTTAGCAGACTTCTGAGCCTTCTCAACTGCAGCAGTAAGGCGAGCGTCAGCAGCTTCAAGCTGGCTCTTCAGAGAAGTAATCTGGCCCTGAAGATCTGTCTTAGCAGCCTGGAGAGAAGCGTCGAGCGCGTCAACTCTGTTGTTGAGACCGTTGATGTCGTCGTCGTAATCTTTACAAGATACGACAGTGCTAGTTGTTGCGAGGCCGAGACCTGCCACAAAAAGCATCGAAAGTAACGATTTCTTTTTCATTTGAAAAATTGATTATTAATTAATAATGTTTAAATATTTATTATTTCACATTTATCGTATTGCCGCCAGAAGCCACCGAATGGAAGCCCTTTTGGCCGTACTTTAAGGTTTAGTCTGTGTATCTTTAACTTCTATATCCCTTATATATATAAATATGTACATATAGTTAGGGCATCTACGCGAAAGCATACTTAACCCCATACTTTTGGGTGCAAAGGTAGGCATTCTTATTTAATCACGCAAGAAAATTTAAGTTTTTTTTACAAAAAATATATCTATTTGGTCATTTTTGGCACATTTTTGCAGAAAAACGAGTTTTTTTTACGCTTTTTCTTACTTCCATTAATGCTACAAACAGAGTATTCTTTCATTTTTTGTCTTTAAAGCTTAAAAAATCCCTGCCGGACAATATCTCCCGAAACCATCGGAGCCGGATCGGTGGTAAAACAGGTTTGCACTATCGGGTTCTGCGCATCAGCCACAAAGGCAAAGACAGAGAGAAGTGCAGAAAGGATTAGTTTCTTCTTCATGTGAATCAGTCGTCTGTTTGAAATTTTCTGCAAAGATAGGAATATTGCAGATAATAACGGCACTTATACATTATATATATATAAGGATGTATCAAAAAATCACTGCATAACCTTGACTACATGCTTTGTGCCGTCAGCCTTGCGGACAACCTTGAGGATAACGCCCTTAGCATCGCGACCGACCTTCACGCCCTGCATATTATAGAAGTCGATGGTAACTTCCTGTCTGTCTGCCACGCTGTTGATGCCAGAAGAACCTCCACTGAGCAGACCAGTGATGCGAACATTACCAAGTCCGAACTTCTTAGGGTTAGCAGCGGCACCATCAATATTGTATGGCATGATGACAAGAGCACCCTTCTTAGAAGGAGTTACGCCAGAGAGAGTAAGAGAATAGTCAAGATAGTTTGGAGAGACAGAGTTGCGAATCATGTCAACTCCAGAGGCAAGAACGGTTGTTGAGCCGCTGGCATCTTTCCATGCCACATCAAACGAACCGCCATCCGTTCCGTTCTTACTGATATAGAACTGCACCTTAGAAGGCTCAAAGAGAACGTCGCCATCCTTTATCTCGTATGAGAACGTTACAGCATGATCAGGATTACCACCGGCATCCTTACCTGTAGGACCGACCTCAATAAGCTTACCTGCGCCCTGAGTTCTGACTGTGTACCAAGCGAAGAAGCTTGAGAGTGTAACATCAGCACTCTTGAGGCTTGATGTAAGATTGTCAGTAACCGTAAATGCCTTAACATTAGCGGCATCACTAAGCGGCCAAGTGATTGTAGCCTCACCAGAAACAGGCTTGTCAGGCTCAGGAGTATAGTCTGGGAACACATCCTCGCCAATAGCAGCAACTGCTGTTCCATCCTCATACTTGAAAGCAGGGAAATACTCCTTCACGGCAGTCTCTGCGTCAGCATTTCCGAGAAGAACGATTTCCTGAACAAGCGAATTGAGATAGACCTCAAGGTTTGTATAGATATGTTTCTTAGAGTCAAGGTCGTAGCCGTTGGCATCTACAGCATTGTTAGGATCGAGTCCGTTGGCAAGCTCCCAAGCATCAGACATACCGTCCTTATCTGTATCGAAGTTTGCAGGACGAGTCTCAGAAGGAACAGAATATGCACCCTGGTCAGCCACGACATCAAGCATACCCTTCTTCTTGGTAACGCTACCACTATAGTTTACTGTGCCAGAGAGAACCTCCTCCTCATAACGAACGTCAACCATATCCTTCATGAGAGAAGCACCAGCATAATAGACCACATTCTGATAAGCATTCTTGGCAGTATGGGTAGTCACCTCACCTGCCTCGATCGGTTCATCAAGCACGATGGAAACCTTCGCGCCTTCACCTTCGCCATAATAGCCGCCCTTATCTGTGCAATACTTTGTACCGTCGTCAGTGATAACGCCCTTCCAGTCATAGTTCTCGCCATAACCGTTTACAAAGTTACCATTGATGTAATATCTTGAGTAAAGTCCCCAATACTTCGGATAACCTTCACTATTTCCGCTTGCACCGAGAGTACACTGTGTGACGCGGTTCTTGTTTGAGGTAGCAGGACCAGCCTTGTAGTAGTTGTTTATCATGTTGACAAAGCCACCGCCAGGACCGCCGTAGCAACCGCCAGTTCCCCAGTTATACATCACGCAGTTGCGGAAGTCAACGCGCTCTGCCATGACAGTATTCGCATACTTCGTCTTATCGTAACCCTGCCAGTCATAGCGCGCACCATTAAAACGAGGCACACGGTTGTTGAGGTGGATAAGAAGATTATGGTGGAACGAAGCACCCTTACCGCCCCAGATGCCGCCATAACCGTGGGCTCCCTTGCCATGACCTGCGTTGTTGAGAGCCTCACCGATAGTACACCACTGCATAGTGAAGTTCTTATTATCATAGAAAGAGGCAACCTCATCAATAGACCAAGAGAACGAACAGTGGTCAAAGATGATATTGTTCTTGTTTCGGGTTGTTGCAGCGTCTGCACCATCATTGACATCTTTCTCCTCTCCACGACGGAAACGGATAAAGCGAACTATACAGTTATTGCCAACGCCCATAGTGTAGTAACGTACAGTGATACCTTCCCCTGGTGCTGTCTGACCTTCGACAGTAGTATTATCGCCAATGGTTAGATTGCTTTTGAGAGCAATGATACCGCTAACGTCAAAGACAACAATCTTCTTCGTAGAACCGCTTACGGCAGAACGGAAAGATCCTGTGCCAGAGTCGTTAAGGTTAGTAACATGCACAACCTTGCCGCCTTTACCGCCAGTAGTGGTGTAGCGGGCAAAGCCTTCTGCGCCTGGGAAGGCTGGTATCTGAGGAGTCTGAGCTATCGCTCCAAAGCAAAAGGCGCTAAGGAGGAGTATTAAAGAAAGGAGTTTCTTCATTTTATGGAGATTGACCCAGCCGAGAACGGCTGGGAATAGTCATTTTTTAGTAGTTATTATGGTTTGCCTTCTTCTGTGGAGCAGTGAGCTTTTCAATATTGTAGCCCATGCGTTCCATTTCGAGTGAAGCCCAGATGAAAGGACCTACGCCCTTGGCATCATTGTCGCGAATCTTCTCGCTGATATAGTATTCAAAGCTACCGTCGCGACGTGGATTGTTCTCAGGGCCGAGACCAGAAACCTCACAGCAGCGAGTGAGTGAGATAGTCTTGTCCTCATTAACCTGAACGAACTCGTTGATGATTCCCTTGTAAGCCTTGAGACCAGCCTGCTTAAGCTCATCGTTGATGAAGCCGTTACGAGCTGCCTTGAGCAAGCAGTAAGCAAACATACATGAAGCTGTTGACTCGAGATAGTTTCCTTCACGACCTACGCAGTCCATGACGTCGTACCATACGCCAGTCTTAGCATCCTGATACTTAACGGTTTGCGTAAGCACCTTAACGAGAAGATCAATAACCTTCTGACGTCCCGCATAGTTCTCTGGCATAGCATCGATAATCTCTGTGAGAGCCATAGCATACCATCCCTGAGCGCGAGCCCAAGTGTGCTGTGAAAGACCTGTTTCCTTATCAGCCCAGAAGATTGACTTCTTAGAATCCCAAGCGTGCTTCCAGAGTCCTGTCTTCTCGTCGAAAGTGTATTTATCTGTAGTGAGAACCTGCTTTACAGCGTCGTCGTAAATCTTGTTAGCCTTCTTTGCTGGGAGGTAAGTCTTAGCGTAGTTACAGTAGAATGGCAATCCCATGAAGATACCATCAAGCCATACCTGATTAGCATAGATAGCCTTGTGGAACCAAACGCCCTGCTGAGTGCGAGGCTGCTCCTGAAGCTGCTTCCAGAGAATGTCGCAAGCCTTCTTGTTCTTTGCCTCTGGATAGAGCTGTTCCATGCGGAGGATGTACTTACCTGTACGGATCTGGTCAAGGTTGTAATCCTCTATCTTGTAAGTCTTTATGGTTCCGTCAGCCTCAATCATCTCCTTCGCATACTCGTGGAGATAGTTGATAATAGCCTCATTCTTAGGATTGTTCTTATACTCAAGATAAGTGTTGAGCATACCTTCCATCTCGATACCCATAACGTAGCTCCACTTTGGCTTCTTTGCAAAATCGAGCATGTAAGGATGAGACACGCGAGTCATCTCAGAGTAAGTCATCCACTCACTGTAAGTCTCGTATGGAAGCTTGTCAAGGATAACCTTGCCATTAATCTTCAGACCGTCATAGTTGAAATCACGCATCTGACCAGTCTTATAAACAGGATCTGCAGTAACACCGTTGAACTCACAGTTCTTGAGGTTTACGTTATAGACATTGCAAACATCCTGGAGACCAACAGCCATGATGCCGTACTTAGACTTCTGGCAAGTGACATTCTCCATGTTGATGTTGCGAACTGTAGGTGGATAATCGCGGCAGCAAAGTTCCTTTGGCTCGTAGTCAAGGTTAATCTTCAGGACAGCTTCCTTACACTGACCTACCTTCACATTGCGGAAATAAACATTCTCGATGATACCGCCACGGCAAGGGTTTGTCTTGATACGGAGAACGCGGTCGAGGTTAGGAGAATCCATAACACAGTTCTCTACGAAAAGGTTCTGATAACCGCCGGAAATCTCTGAACCGATAACCACACCGCCATGACCGTCAAGGAAAGAGCAGTTGCGGACGATGAAGTTCTTTGATGGGATATTCCAGAGACGACCGTCAGCATTACGGCCAGACTTGATGGCGATACAGTCGTCGCCTGTCTGGAACTTACAGCCTTCGATAAGTACATTCTCACAAGACTCAGGGTCGCAGCCGTCGCCGTTAGGTCCGTCGTTGATGACAGTCACGTTGCGAACAGTAATATTCTTTGAGAGCAGTGGATGCATTACCCAGAAAGGAGAGTCGAGCATTGTAACGCCCTCAATGAGGATGCCTTCACACTTGTAGAGGTTTACGAGCTGTGGACGAAGACCTTTGCCCTTACCGAAGATGCGTTCGTTCTTGTCAACACCGTCTTCAGCCATCTTCAGGAGAGCAGGACGACCGTCAGGATTTGACTGACACTCCTCACCCTTCCAGATTTCATCGCCATGCTTCTTGCCAGACATAGACCACCAGCCTTCTTTCGTTGCACCACCGTGGATAGTTCCCTCACCAGTGATACCAATATTATTCTGCTCGTATGCGTAGATACAAGGCTGATAGTTCCAGCAGTCAAGACCCTCCCAGCGAGTGAGCACATTAGGATAGAGATCTGGCTGGAAAACGAATTGAAGAACGGCGTCCTTCTCTATGCGGAGGTTTACGCCGGTCTTAAGAGTAATAGCACCTGTGTTCCATGTACCAGCAGGAACACTCACGATGCCACCGCCATCCTTTGAGCACTTCTCGATGGCCTTGTTTATAGCTTTCTGATTCTTTGCCGCTGTGGCAGTAGTCTTAGCTCCGTACTTAGTAATAAGATAAACTTTCTCTCCGAAAGTTGGTTGCTTGATGTTTGCCTCAATCTGCTTGTATTCACGAGTCCATACATCGCCCTGAGCGAAGGTTGGCAACGCGAAAAGCGCCATAAGCATCATCAAGAGGGTTGTTTTGACAGTTTTCATCCTTGATATAAAGTTTAGTTATTATTTTTTAGTAAAATTGGATTAAGAGTTACATTTTTGGATAAGTTTACGCGACAAAGTTAGTAAAAAAGGAGCAAAAAAATGACAAAAAGGGCAAAAAAATAAGAAAAACTTGACCATAAAGTATTATTTCTCGTTAAAAAATTTGCTATTATGTTAATAATGTGTAATTTTGCACATGAATAATAGTGTGCTAACGGCAATAATTGCGCTTAAACGGTGCTAATACGTCTGTCGCAGAGCCGCTATCGAAATTAGGGAACATAGAATATTACATAAATCATTAAAACAAACATCAATTATGAAAATCGCTAAGATTCTTCTCTCAGCATTCTTTGCTGTAACTGCTCTCGGTGCATCTGCACAGGGACAGAAGTATGTTATTGATGAGGTGAAGTCTTACACAGTGTTCAAGAAGCATGCGTACCTCCAGCTTCAGGGCGGTGCTCAGCACACACTTGGTGAGGCTAAGTTTATGGACCTCGTTTCTCCAAATGCTCAGGTTGCTCTCGGCTACCAGTTCTCTCCAGTATTCGGCGCTCGCATCCAGGCTAACGCATGGCAGAGCAAGGGTGGTATCAGCGGATACGGTCCTTCACAGCAGCGTACAACTGAAACTTTCAAGTGGAACTATGTAGCTCCAGGTATCGACGCAATGTTCAACCTCACTAACCTCTTCGGCGGCTTCAACCCACAGCGTTGCGTAAACGTAAACGCATTCCTCGGTGTTGGTGCTAACATCGCTTGGGGTAACGATGAGGCAGTTGCTCTCCTCCCAATGGTAGGTGACGGTACTAAGGAAAATATGAGCCACCTCTGGAACGACTCTAAGCTTGTTGCTCCTGTAGGTCGCGCTGGTCTCGGCATTGACTTCCGTCTTTCTGACGCTGTTTCTCTCGGCATCGAGGGTAACGCTAACTGCCTCAACGACCAGTACAACTCAAAGCACACTGACAACCCAGACTGGTACTTCAACGCACTCGTTGGCCTCAAGATCAACCTCGGCAAGACTTACGAGACTAAGAACGATACAGTAGGTCACTGGGAGGCTATTCCTGTACCAATCGCATGTCCTGCATGTGGTAGCACAAACGTAAACGGTGGTTGCCCTGCTTCTGAAAAGGGAGCTTGTGTTAACGACCCAAGCTGTAAGCACCCTGCAAGCTGCTACTGCAAGCAGCAGAAGGTTGTTGAGGTACGTGGTAAGAAGATCGACGTATTCTTCCTCATCCGTTCAAGCGTAATCAGCGAAGAAGAGAACGTAAAGGTTCAGGATATGATCAAGTACCTCCAGAAGTACCCAGACGCAAAGGTTGTTGTTACTGGTTATGCTGACATCGGCACTGGTAACCCACGCATCAACATGGGCTACTCAGAGAAGCGTGCTGAAGTTGTAACTAAGGCTCTCCTCGACGCTGGTATCTCTATGGATCGTATCACTACTGACGCTAAGGGTGACACTGTTCAGCCATTCGCAGAGAACGACCTCAACCGTGTAACAATCGCTATCGCTGACTAATCCGATCCCGATTTACACATTATTATATAATATAGGCGCATCATGCATTTGCACGATGCGCCTATATTTAATGATATGATATAAACAGAAAACAGGGCTTTTATTTTTGCAGTTATCACCATTCAGGAGCCCTTGGAAAACTCCTGACGGGGAAAACCCTTAACGGAGAAAACATTAACAAAAGAAAACATTTTGCGGAATGGTTTTCTTAAGTTTCCGTTTTCTGCGTTAGGCAGTTTTTGGGGAGTTTACGACCGTTTTCCAGCGCCCCTTATCAGCGTACTTAGAAATCGTATTGGCGCATTTTCTGTTTACATTCCCTTTTGACCGGACAATAATATTTCTATTTCTTCAATAGAAGTACCACCAGCCAGACTATAGCATAAACGAGTACGGAACCCAGCGTGTCTGCCACAAAATCAAGCCAGTCGCCAGAACGGTTTCCGTTAGTGCAATAAGCCTGAAGGATTTCCATAAGACCTCCATAGAAGACGGGAAACAGGACGAACCACAGAGGGAGAGAGAAACCAGGACGTTTGAAGTTCTTATCAAAGATCATTACCGTGGTAAGTCCTCCGTACATCAGCGCGTGAGCCCATTTGTCGCCCAAAGTCATGTGCTCCAAGTGAAGTTCATTCACAGGGAAAAGACTGAGCACAGCTATAACTACGCAGGTCAGCGAAGTCAGGATATAGTATTTCATTATTTCTTCAGGAGTTCGTCAATCTTCTCCAGATAATCAAGAGAATCATCAATAAAGAAACGGAGATCTGGAATGATGCGAACCTGACTCTTTATGCGATTGCCAAGTTCAAAGCGAATCTGACTCTTCTGTTCGTTAATGCTTTCGAGAATCTCCTCACCGCGCTCTGAAGGGAACACGGAGAGATGAGCAGTACAGATGCTAAGGTCCGGGCTCACCTTTGCGTGAGTCACACTGACCATCACACCGCGCATGGCGCGTGTCTGCTGCTGGAAAATTACAGATAGTTCCTTCTGAAGGAGTCTTGCTATACGATTTTGTCTTGTTTCTTGCATATAAAAATGTTTATAAATCCGAGGCTGATGCCTCGGACACAGGGGCTTACAGGGTCTTTATAGGGGCTTATTCAAGCACTATCTGCCGAGCCACTGTTCTGGATTAAGTTTTCCTGTCTGCTTGCGGAGCTGGAACTGAAGGATATTATTAGAACCGACAGTACCGAGAGTCTGACGAGCAGAAACCTTCTGTCCCTTGCTTACGCTTACAGAAGAAAGGTTGAAATAAACTGAGATATACTCGCCATGGCGAACCATGACAGCCATCTTGCCGCCATAGCCGAACACAGCACTTACCTCACCATTGAAGATAGAGCGAGCCTGACAGCCAGGCTGTCCCTGAATATTGATACCCTTGTTGTCGAGCTGGACATTAGCGAGTCCCTGAACGGTGTTTGTACCAAAGTGGCTGACAATCTTGTAGCTACCAGTGATAGGCATTGGGAGGCGTCCGCGGTTACTTGCAAATGCAGAAGACATCTTGCGGTCATCAGCACTTATGTCAAATGCGTCATTGCTTTCAGCAGATTTCTTAGCCTCTGCCACCTCACGCTCCGCACGCTCCTTATCAACAGCGGCCTTACGCTCCATAGCTATACGGTCAGCCTCTGCCTTACGAGCAGCAGCCTCTTTTGCAGCAGCTTCGCGAGCGATGCGCTCGTTACGTTCTTTCTCAGCACGCTCCGCACGAGCCTGACGCTCAGCACGTTCCGCTTTTACGCGTTCTTCGGCAGCCTTACGGGCAGCCTCATCCTTTTCCGCAGCAATGCGACGAGCCTCTTCTGCCTGACGAGCTTTTTCCTCAGCAGCCAGTCGAGCCTTCTCCTTTGCCTCTGCCTGTCGCTTAGCGGCAGCCTCAGCAGCAGCCTTTCGAGCTTCTTCGCGAGCCTTTGCCTCAGCAGCTCTTGCCTCAGCAATCTTCCTCTGTCGCTCCTTTTCCGCAGCAGCAGCGGCAGCCTTCTTCTTGGCAAGCTCTTCCGCACGACGTTTCTTCTCAGCCTCGGCAGCCTCTCGGCGAGCCTTTGCCTCAGCAGCGGCAGCAGCACGAATCTTCGCCATTTCAGCAGCAACAAGGCGGTCAATCTGAGAGTTTATCGCAGCATTCTGCTTCTGCTGCTCGTCAATGACATGCTGTATAGTGCCCTGTTCCTTCTGCAAAGACTGGATGAGTACCTGCTGTTCCTGCTTCTTAGATTCAAGTTTTGACTGCTCCTTCTCATGTCTTCTCATGAGCGAGGTCTTGCTGCGCTTAACCTGCTTGAGCTGTTCGCTCTTCTTTGTCACCTCATTCTGCTTTGACTTCACGAGTTCACCCTGAGCCTTCTGAAAGGCTGCATACTCACGAACGAAACGAAGACGGCGATACATCTGAGGAAGGTCCTTGGCAGAGAAGATAAACATAAGCTTATCCTGTATCTTACCGTGCCTACGCATATACTGCATAGACTGCGCATACTTTCTCTTGCGCTCATCCAGCTGCTCCTTAAGAGTGGCGAGCTGAGTCTGTAGCGTATTGATATTTCCGTCAAGGTTAGAGAGGTCAGTCTTAATATTATCAATATTTGCCTGATGAGCCTCAATGTCAACACCAATCAGATTCAGTTCATTAAGCTTACGGGACACTTCAGCCTTATTATCGTTGAGCTTACGGGTCTCCTCCGCAATCTTTGCCTGCACCTGAGCCTTCTCCTTCTGCAGATTCTTCACCTCCTGTGAAGGAACATACTTTGGAGTCTTCACCTGATTCTTTGCAGGTTGCTGTTGCTTCTTAGGCTGCTGAGCCTTAGGCTTCTGGGCAGTTGCAGCAGGCTTCTGAGCGGTAGTGGTAGGCTTAGTATTACTCTTGTTCTGGGCATTGGCAGAACAACATAATGCCAAGGATAGAAGTATAGTGAATACGTATTTCATCTTTAGAGTATATTAAAGCGGGACCTTGTTAACTCCCACCGTTTGGTTACAATTACTTAGAAAGACTCATGAGTGCCTTAAGCATCTGCTCTACGCCGATCTTCTCATATTTCTTGGATGGCGTTGTGCGCTTCTCCCATTTGTCGGAGTTAGAGAAATCGCTGAGGGCGAAACCCATACGCATGGTCTTTGCCGGCTTGACAGCAGAGGTTTCAAGGGTAAGCTGGATATTTGCAGGGAATTTCTTCTTGCCCATATCAACAAACTTTGAATACTTGCAGTTCACATTTGTACTGCCGTGAGAACTGCTCTTATAGTTGACATCCACGTTCTCAAGGAGTGCCGTACTGTTGTTGGCAAGCCAGTTGAAGCAGAAATTACCACGGTCAAGAACGATATTGCTTGTTGCCGAGCCTTCAGGAGTATTCACAACAAACTCTTTCAGCTGAGACTCAGACACTTCCTTGCTTCCCGGAACATAAAGCTGATTCCAGAGAAGAGCCTGCAGAGCAGAGAAGTCAAGACCGTTATCCTTGAGGAAACTTACATTATTATAATCCTCCTGAACATACTGCTTGTGTATCTTGTCCATTATAAGAACATAGTCCTTTGTAAACTCCATGCGTCCCACCTCCATCAGTCCGAAAGCCACGAGCTGAATACGAATCACGTCGTCTTTCTTCATGTGGAGACTACCTCCAACAGTAATATCCTTACCACCGGCAGCGAGGGTGAAGTCAAGGTCTGCCACGATGTTCTGCACATCAACGGCATTGCCGTTCACCTTCTTCATGAAAGCCGTAGAGCTAACCGGCTCAAGGCTTGAAACGGGATTTCCCGTAGAAGTAGTAGTCTGCGTGAGGTACTTCTTGCTATCGCATGATGCGAGCATCAAGGTTGCAAAAAATATAAAAAGTATCTTTTTCATCAGTTCTATGTATATTTTCAATCAGACAACAGTCTGTCAATATCCTATCTTTTATAGTTTCTTGGTCTTAATCTTGCGTTCAAGGGTCTTCGTGTCGTAGTTTTCCTCCTGTTCCGCCTTCATCAGGGCAAGTTCCCAGTAGGCTACGGCAGCATCCTTTTCATTCAGCATGTAATAGATGTCGCCGGCATGGTCATACTCTTCCGCGCTGACATTTCCCGTATCAGCTACAGCCTTGTTGATGTATTTCACCGCCTCATCGTAGCGTCCCATCTTGTAGAGAATCCAAGCGTATGTGTCAAGATAGATGCCCTTGTCCGGTTCAGCAATGATTGTTCGCTTGCTCATCTTCTCAGCACGCTCAAGATCCTTTCCTTCCACAGAGAGGTAATAGGCATAGTTATTGAGAGTCTCCAGATTATCGGCATCCCATTTCAGGCATTCCTCGTAAGCCTCGTATGCTTTAGCCAGGCTATCCTTCTCATGATAAATGGTTCCGATCAGGCTATAGCATTCCGCATAAAGCTTCGGATTATTGGCGAACTTACGGTTTGCCACAGCATTCTGGAACGACTGCAGAGCCTTATCCTGCTCGTCGAGCTGATAATAATAGATGCCCTGATAGAAGTAGAACTCAAGCTTGTCAACGCCATTGTCTATAGCTCTCTGACAGGTTTCAGCGAGTTCCTTCTTCATGTCCTTAGTCTCATAGTAGTTAAGGAGGAACATATAGGCTTCCTCGTTTGTAGGCTCTTTCTCAAGAACTTCGCCAAAAGCTGTGGCTATAGAGTCAACAGAATACTTCTGGAGATTCATGTAGCCTAAGTACATCAGGGTCATGTCGTTAGTTTCCTGCGGCTGCTCAAGAGCCGTGCGGAACATCTGCATCATCTTCTCCGTTCCGTTCTCCTCTGTTTCAAACTCTTCCAGCAGGTCGCGAACAAGCTGAGTCTTCAGCTCTGCCGATGCCTTCGGATCGTTTACGATGCTGAGTTTCTTCTGCTTTGCCTCTGCCTCCATGCCCATTCTCTCAAGGCAATCTATGTAATTATACTGATAGCCAGGGTCTATAGGGTCGAGCTGAATAGCCTTCTCAAACTGCGGAACAGCCTTTTTGAAGTCCTCTTTTTCTGCATAATGGTAAGCCAAAGCAGCATAATACTGCGCTTCCTGAGGCGATTTCTTTATCAACTTCTTCAAGAACTTCAGCGCAGCCTTGTCGCCTTCCAGTTCCTTAATGGCATCAAAGCGGTACATGTCTATGCCGGAAGAAGCGCCGGATACTTCCTCAAACTTATCAAGGAGAGCCAACTGCTTCTGATATTCTTTCTTCTGGTCATAGATGCGAAGAAGGATATACATGTATTGCTCGTTCGTCTTGTCAAGATCAATGATATGCTCAAGCAGCGGCACCACACTAAGTGTATCGCCTATTGCTGCGTACGCACTCAGCAGCGCAGTTGCATATTTCAGCTCATTAGGATTCTTCTCATGAGCCTTGCGCACCTTCTCCACGGCAGCAGCCCAAGGAATCTCGTCCGTATTCGTTGAATCCTGAACGGCGAACATTCTCTCATAGAGATACATCTGAAAGTTCAGTTCAGGTGCCTCTGGGTCAAGGGCGTAGCATTCCTTCAGCACAACGAATGCAGAATCATACATATCCTGCACCTCCAGACCGATGAAGTCGGCATAGAGTGAGTCTATGAGCAAAGCCTTATCGACAGACTTCTCTGCATCCTGCGCAAAGGCGAAGGAAGGAATGAAGGCGAATAATATGTAGAGTAGTTTCTTCATTTATTTTCCAGTGTGACCGTAGCCACCAGCACCACGTTCAGTCTCGTCGAGTTCCTCAACTTCTATGAGTTCAGGACTCTCATGCTTTGCGATAACCATCTGCGCAATGCGCTCACCGTCGTTTATTGTAAAGTCTTCTGTTGAGAGATTTATAAGGACAATGCCGAGTTCGCCACGATAGTCAGCGTCTATCGTACCTGGCGTATTAAGCACTGTGATGCCATGCTTCAGGGCAAGACCTGAGCGAGGACGCACCTGTGCCTCATATCCTTTTGGCAATGCCATGTAGAGACCTGTATGAATAAGCTTTCTCTCCATCGGATGGAGGACGATAGGTTCTTCTATGAATGCACGCAAATCCATGCCTGCGCTCTGCTCTGTTGCGTATGCTGGCAGCGGATGGTGGCTCTTATTAATTATTCTGATAGTCATCTTAATTATGATTCTTTAAAGGGTAGTTTCCACAAAATACGTGGCAAAGTTACACAAAAAATCCCAAACAACGGCTTTAGTTTTGTTTTTTTAACAAATCACTTGATTATTTAGGGCTTTGTCACACTTTTTCTTGGCTCTGACCATGCAGAAAACAACAAGAAACCATCTTATCTGCATCAGACAAGATGGTTCCCGAATATCTTTTGAAGATCAGCCGTATTTCTTACGGTCTTATTTCTTCCAGCCGTTTTCCTTCTGCTTCTGGAGTTCTTCGGCTTGCTTCTGGAGTTCGGCAAGGCGCTTTGCCATACCGCTCATCTTCTGTGGGTTTGCCTTACGCTCTGCCTTGCGTGCTTCAAGGTAAGAAAGAAGCTTTGCGTCGTTGGTAGTCTTGCGGAGGGTCCACATGATTGCCGCAGAGAAGAAGAGTGAGATGAAGTAGTAGAAGTTCAAACCTGAAGAATAGTCGTTGAAGATAAAGAAGAACATCAGCGGCATGAGCATCATCATCCACTGCATCATCTTCATCTGATCAGCCTGCTGACCAACCATCTGATCCTTCTGCTGACGCATGGTCATCCATGAGTAAAGGAGGTTGCCCACGCAGAAGAGGATACAAGTGAGGGAGAGGTGGTCGCCGATGAGCCAGATGTTAGAGCCCCACTCTATGATAGGGTCGTATGTTGAGAGGTCGTCCATCCAGAGGAAACTCTCGCGACGGAGCTGGATGGCATTTGGCACGAAGTTGAACATCGCAATCCAGATAGGCATCTGAATGAGCATTGGCAGACAGCCTGACAGAGGACTCACGCCATACTCCTGATACATCTGCATCATAACCTGCTGCTTCATCATTGCGTCCTCAGGCTTGTCATATTGCTTTGTAGCCTCGTCAAGTTTCGGACGGAGCACACGCATCTTTGCCGATGACATATAGCTCTTCTTCACCATAGGGAATGTTATCACCTTAAGGAGCATTGTTATAAGGAGGATTACGATACCCATTGGGATGCCCATCTTTGTAAGCCAGTCAAACACATAGATTGTAAACCAGCGGTTGATAAGACGAACGAGTGGCCATCCGAGATAGATAAGTTCCTGAAGCTCAAGGTCTTTAGTATCAGCAAACTTACTCTCGTCATTCATATCCTTCAGAAGGCGGAAATCGTTCGGACCATAGTAGAACTCAAGCTCTGTTGGCTTTGCACCTGTCGGGTCGAAGTCTGTCTTCACTGAAGCCTCGTATCTCTTGAGGTAATTGCTGCCCTTATCCTCGCAGAGGGAAGTGAACTTACCATCCTTGCCGAAGTCTGATCCTGTAATCATAACGGCAGAGAAGTACTGATTCTTGAAGGCTATCCAGTCGATAGTCTCATCGTCATCGTCCTGCTCCTCGTCTGTATAGTTGCCAGCCTCAGACAGTTTGTCTGTGCCGCCATCTGTATAGTGGTATGTGAGGTTTGAGTAGCGATTCTCGAAAGAGAAGCTCTTCTCCTGCTGACGGATATGATCCTTCCAGTTGATGGAAAGCTTATTATAATCTGGCGCAAACTGTCCGCTCATGCCTTCCACCTTGAGCGAGAGACCGAGGAGATAGTTATTGTTGAGAGAATAATCAAAGATAATCTTGCCACCGCCGTTCACCGCAGCTGTGAGGGTAACCGTAGAATCGCTCTTGTTTGAAGCCACGAATGTGAGGTCGGAGGTATTGATATTCACCGTTTTAGCGGCAAGCATATAGGAGAGATGCTGTTCATCCTTATTGAAAAGCACAACATCGTCCTTGTTCTCCATATCCTTATATCCCTTGACAACAGCCTTCTGAACAGTACCTCCCTTTGTAGAGAGTGTCAGTTCCACCTTGTCGTTCTTGAGCACGATGTCCTCAGCCTTTGCGGTAGAAGCGGCTGAGTCCTGAAGCAATGCTGCTGCCTTCGACATCTCTGCCGCCTTGGCTGTCTCGTCTGCCTCAGACTTCTTCTTTGCCTCCTCAACCTTTGCAGCTGCAATGGAGTCTTGCTTCATCTGAGCAGCAATCTCCTCTTCGGAAGGTTTAGTGTACCAGCTGAAGCCTATAAGCACCAGCGCGATAAGTATAAATCCGGTAAGTGTATTCTTGTCCATATCTTTACTATTTCATTTTCTGACGTTCGTATATATGTAATGCTTTTGCGTTCACATATATACAAACAGCGTGCAAAATTAGCAAAAATTTATAATAATCTGCAAATTTTCCTGTTGTTTTAATGCAAATAGCCCCAAAAACTTTGCTTTTTTCAAATATATAGTTAATTTTGCGGCGCTAATACACATATATATTATACGTAAAAGCCAAATAAAAGATAGCATGACCTACGGAAAGAAACTATTCATATTATCAATATTCATCTTGCAGTTCCTGAGCGCTTTCGCTGACGATGTAGATACGATAGCCTCTGAAACTGCCAAGTACAAGCTGTTCTCGCCACTCACCTACTCGCGACAGTCTGTCAGCAGGGCGTTCGACTTCAACACTCCTGCCGACGAGTCTTCGTCAACATCTGACGAGATGGCTGACAAAGCTCTCGTAGATGTTTACTTAAGACGACCAGACCTCGTGGTCATTACCGAGACCTCCCTCTCTGAGGCACAAAGCATTCCTACAACTATCTCCAAGCCTGTCAACTATCAGACAGAGATTGTAGGCAAGGATATCGACATCATCGACGACATTGTCACTGTGGATCCTGCCCACATCATCGTGGAGAAGCCAAACTTTTGGACCATAAAGGGCGACTATCACCTGCAGTTCCTCCAGAACTACGTCTCAAGCAACTGGTACAAGGGTGGAGAAAGCAGCTACTCTTTCGTGGCGAGCGGTACGCTGGAGGCTAACTACAACAACAAGTCTAAGCTTACCTGGGACAACAAACTGGAAGCGCGAATCGGTTTCCAGAGCACTCGTGGCGACACTCTCCACCAGTTCAAGACTTCAGAAGACCTCCTGCGTTACACGGGCAAACTCGGTCTTCAGGCTACGAAGAAATGGTACTACACGCTGCAGTTCCTTACATACACGCAGTTTACTACGGGATATAAGGCCAACAATCCGAAGGTTTTCTCCGACTTCTGCTCTCCTCTCAATGTCAACCTCTCTCTCGGTATGCAGTATAAGATGGAGGCTATGAAGAAGAAGCTGACGGGAACTGTGCTTATCTCTCCTCTGGCATACAACTTCCGCTATGTCGGTCGTCTCGCTCTTGCCACCAGCTACAACCTGGAGGCTGATTCGCACACGCTGCACGACTTCGGTAGTTCACTTACAGCCGACCTCACATGGAAGTTCTCGGACAACATAAAGTGGAAAACCCGCCTCTACGCCTTCACCTCATATCATCGCGTAGAAGCGGAGTGGGAAAACACTTTCACGTTCGCTTTCAACAAGTATATCTCCACGAACGTCTTCCTCTACCCTCGCTTCGACGACTCAAAGAAGCGTGATTCCGACTACGGCTATTTCCAACTTAAGGAATACGCTTCGTTGGGATTCTCTTATTCGTTTTAAATAAGGAACCTCCTATTCATTCAATATAAACATTTACTTAACTGAACTTTCCCACCTTTGAAAAACGGGCTGAAAGCCCAGTAAGCACCTAGCCCAATGGCAAAGCGATAGCGACGCCTTGGGTTTTGGTTATGGATTTTTACCCTCGCCCTGAAAGGGCAAAAGCCTTATTGGTTGTTAGGAATGCTTTTGCCTTTTCAAGGCGAATTTACTACCAACATCCTAAAACCCAAGGCGTTGCCTTGGGCTATGAGCAGGTTAGCCTTTCAGGCTGCCCTTGTCAAAGGGGTGGGAAACTTCAGTAAATGATAACCTAAAACCCCAATACCTCCTCTTGGGTCATCCCCCTCGTTCGGGGGAAATGAGGGAGGCTTATATATGAAAATAGCACTTATCGGCTACGGCAAGATGGGCAAGATGATTGAGCAGATTGCCATTTCTCGCGGCCATGAAATAGTAAGTAAGATTGATATTGACAATCAGGAGGATTTCGAGAGCGAAGCTTTCGCTTCTGCTGATGTTGCCATTGAGTTTACAACACCTTGGACAGCCTATGACAACTATCTCAAGGCATTCGCAAAGAATGTGAAGGTTGTCAGCGGATCTACAGGTTGGATGAAGGAACACGGCGACGACGTGAAGAAGCTTTGTACAGAAGGTGGTCAGACACTCTTCTGGGCATCAAACTTTTCTGTCGGCATGGCAATGTTCTCTGCCGTAAACAAGTATCTGGCAAAGCTCATGAATCAGTTCCCACAGTACGATGTGACAATGGAAGAAACTCACCATGTTCACAAGCTTGACGCTCCTTCAGGCACAGCCATCACTCTTGCAGAGGGCATTCTTGAAAACCTTGACCGCAAGACTCGTTGGGGACTCCACGAAACTGCAGAAGGTGTTCTTCGCATTGATGACCTTCGTCGCGGTGAGGTGCCAGGCATTCACACTATCACTTACGACTCTCCTGAAGAAGACGTTATCAAGATCACTCACGATGCTCACTCTCGTAAGGGCTTTGCCCTCGGAGCTGTTCTTGCTGCAGAATATACTGCGCAGCATGAGGGCTTGCTAACAATGAGCGATTTGTTTAATTTTTAAGCCCCTGTGTTAGAAGCGTCAGCTTCTGATTTGATAAAAGAATGAAAAAACAAAAACAACCGAATAAGAAATGGCAATGGATAAAGTTTAGCGTTGTCATGGTGCTCTATCTGCTCTTCCTCTATTGGCTTGAGAGCTTGTTGGGACTTATCGTCGTACCGTTTATTTTTGATGCTTATATCTCGAAGAAGATTAACTGGCAATGGTGGAAAGACTCTGAAGGTCTTACTCCGCACATCATGTCGTGGGTAGATGCCATCGTCTTTGCTCTCGTAGCGGTTTATTTCATCAACCTTTTCTTCTTCCAGAACTACGTCATCCCGTCTTCTTCACTTGAGAAATCTCTGCTCACAGGCGACTATCTCTTTGTCAGCAAGGTTAGCTATGGACCTCGCGTTCCAAACACGCCGCTCACTATGCCACTTACTCAGCACACTATGCCTATCATCAACACAAAGTCATACATCGAGTGGCCACAGTGGGATTATAAGCGTGCAAAGGGATTTGGAAATGTTGAACTCAACGACATCGTTGTTTTCAACTACCCTTCTGGCGACACAATCGTTAGCGAACAGAAGTATCAGGCGCAGGATTTCTACGGACTTTGCATGGAACTCGGAATGCAGCAGTATGAGGGAAGCAGAAATATTGACTCGCTCTCTCCGCAGCAGCAGCGCGACCTCTTCAAGCATGTCTATGACCTCGGACACAGATACGTAGAGAGTAATCCTAATGAGTTCGGAATGATAGACTGGCGACCAGTTGACCGCCGTGAGAATTACGTTAAGCGCTGCGTAGGACTTCCAGGCCAGACGCTCCAGATAAAAGATCGTAAGATATTCCTCGATGGCAAGGAGAATAAGGAACCTGAGAATGCACAGTTCACTTATAAAGTGGAATTGGCCATTCCTGCAATGAACTTCGTAGGCGAAGAGTATGATGAGTTCCGCAAGGAAAACGGCATCACAAACGAAGACCTCCAGCAGCTTACTGCATACGGCTTCATGCCTATGACAAAGAAAACCGCAGAGGTTATGAAGCAGCGTAAGGACATCTGCAAGAGCATTGCGCTAAATACAGATTCGCCTGCTTGGGGACTCTTCCCTATCACAATGTACACCGGATGGACTCGCGACAACTACGGACCAATCTGGATTCCTAAAAAGGGCGAAAAGATTGACATTGACATCAATAACATCGGTCTTTACGAGCGTTGTATAAAGGAATACGAAGGAAACGAACTTGAGGTTAAGGACAGCAAGATCTTCATCAACGGAAAGGAAGCCAAGTCTTATACATTCAAGATGGACTACTACTGGATGATGGGTCCTAATCGTCACAACTCTGCCGACTCACGCTATTGGGGCTTTGTTCCTGAAGACCACATCGTGGGTAAGCCTATCTTCATCTGGTTCTCTTCTGACCCTGATCGTGGAGGTTTCTCTGGCATTCGTTGGAACAGACTCTTCCGCTTTGTTGATAACATCAAATAAAAAAAAATAACCCTACTATAAATGAAAACAATTAAGAAGTATCACGGAGTGGTCGTACCAATGGTCACTCCCGTAACAAAGGACGGCGAAATTGATGTTGCTGCCGTTGAGAGAATCGTTGACAACATGGCTGCTCATCAGTGTGCTCCACTTATCATGGGAACTACTGGTGAAGGCGCTTCTGTATCAAAAGCTCAGGGCGTTCAGATGATTTCTGCTGCCAAGAAAGCTGCTAACGGCAGAGTTTTAATCTATTCCGGTCTGCCTGGCAACTGCATCGCAAAGCAGAAGTCAGCAGCAAAGGCTTTCGCTGAAGCAGGAGCAGATGTTCTCGCGCTCACTCTTCCTTCTTACTATGCTCTCACACCAGAGCAGATGTACGCTTATTACAAGGAGATGGCAGACAGCTCTCCTATTCCTGTTATGCTCTACAACATCACAATCACTACTCACATGAGCATTCCTGTAGATGTTATGGAGCGACTTTCTCACCACGAGAACATCGTCGGACTGAAAGACTCTGAGAACAATATTCCTCGTCTTGAAGAGTGCTGTAAGCTCTTTGCTGACCGTGAGGACTTCTCCTACTTCTGCGGTTGTGCAGCAAACTCTCGTGCAGCTCTTGAGAATGGCGGCGACGGAATCGTTCCTTCTGTAGGCAACTATCTCCCACAGATGTATCAAGATCTTTATGAAGCTGGCGTTAAGGGCGACTTTGAAGAGTGCGAACGCCTCCAGCAGCTCACTATAGAAATCGGCAAGATTAACACTGCTGGGCTTACCCTCGGACAGAGTCTCGCTGGTCTGAAGGTCATCATGGATATGCTCGGACTTTGCAAGCCTCACATGCTCGCTCCTCTCACAGAGCTTTCTGACGAGCAGGTAGCAAAGATTCAAGCTGAGGCTAAGCCGGTAATAGAGAAATACGTAGGTTAGGAGGGGGCTTTTTATGGAAAACACCTACCTTCACTGGATAGACTCCACCATCGTGGTTATCTCTGTCCTCCTAGCGATCGTTGTTGGCGTTTGGTTCTCACGCAAGCAGAAATCTACTGACGCTTATTTTGCAGCAAGCGGAAACATTCCGGCATGGGCTGTCGGAATGTCAATGTTTGCCACAATCATTTCTTCCGTAACCTTCCTAGCCTATCCTGGCTATGCCTACGGTGGCGACTGGGTTCTGCTTGTTCAGGGACTTATGGTACCTATCGTTCTTGTCGGTATGATCGGCTTTATAGTTCCTCTTTACCGCAAGATAATCAAGCTTTCCACCTACGAATATTTTGAGCGACGTTTCGGAGTCTTTGCCCGTTACTACAGCAGCATAGCCTTCCTTGTAGAGCACTTTGCGAAGATGGCAGCCATCATCTATCTTATGGCTTCTGCAACAGAAGTCTTCGCCGGAGGGCTTATCGATGCGCAGACCATTGTCATCGTTATTGGCGTCGTGGTGATTATCCTTACCTATCTCGGCGGAATGGAAGCTATCATCTGGATGGATGTCGTACAGGGATTCCTCCTTATCCTCGGCGGTATTGTTGCCATTGCAGTCCTCCTCCTGAACATCGACGGCGGTTTGGGAACAGTAATAGAAGAGTCTTCACGCCAGAACCTCATCAATCTTGGTACAGAGCATTGGAATCTGGTGGAAACCACATTCCTCGTTATGGTGCTCAATGGTTTCTTCTATGCACTTCAGAAGTACGGCACAGACCAGAGCATCGTACAGCGATACCTTACTGCTCGCAGCAACAAAGAGGCAAAGAAGGCATCGTTCATGGGAGTCTTCATGAGCGTTCCTGCTTGGGCTTTGTTCATGTTCATCGGAACCTGTCTGCTCATCTTCTATCAGCAGAACCCTACCCTACTCCCAGCCGACATTGCTAACGATAAGGTGTTCCCAGAGTTTATCAAGACGCAGATGCCTATCGGTATCACAGGACTCATCGTTGCAGCACTCGTTGCAGGAGCCATCTCAAGCATCGACTCTGACGTAAACTGCATCTCAGCCGTTGTCGTTGAAGACTATTACGGTCGCATGAAGAAAAACGCTACAGACAAGCAGAAGCTCCGTGTAGGCAAGATTTCCGTACTCGTCGTAGGTGTTCTCGCAACTTACATCGCCACTCTCTATCTGAAATGGGGCGGTCAGAGCGTGCTCGGCTCGCTGTTTGCCATCTACGCAATCTTCTCTGCCGGCATCGTTGGCGTGTTCATCCTCGGACTCTTCTCCCGTCGCACCAACAATAAGGGACTTATCATCGGAATCGTAGCCTCCGTGCTGTTTACAGCTTATGCCGTTCTTACCTCAACGAAGTTTGACATGGGCAACGGCAAGGAACTCCTTCTCGACCTCGGTTCATGGAATTTCCCTCACTCTACATACATGCTCGGAGTCTATAGCCATCTCGTAGTCCTCGTGGTAGGTTACCTCGCAAGCCTTTGCTTCAAGGAACCTCTCGCTGACGAAGAACTCACCGTCTATGGATATAAGAAGTAATTCAAGTTCCTTCCTTCCTTCCTTCCTCAACATAACATTCGGGGGAAGGAAGGAGGGAAGGAACTTACAAATGAATAAAAAAAACTTCTTACACATCTATATATATATTATATTAATTAAGGAATTACATACTATTAGGAATAGCATATTTTGGTGAGTATTATTGCGAGTTCCTTCCTTCCTTCCTTCCTCTCTTCCTTCCAAATAGTAACTCAGCCCCTTGTCAGGATTTCCCTTCAGATAATTTTAATCTTTTCATTTTTCCCTCTTCATTCTTTACTTTTTGGGCTGTTCTGGCAAAACTCCCTGCAAAACACATCGTCTCCCTAAGGATTACACCTCGTCCCCCTAAGCAAAACAACCCGCTAAAACGCCGCTAACACAGCCCGATTTCAGCCGTAGGGCGAGGATTTCCGAGCCGTTTTATGCCGCCGAGCCAAACCTTCCGAGCCGCCCATATCCTAACCCCTTGATTATCAGCCTATCCCTCTATTTCGCCACATTCCCGTATTTCCAGCCGAATATCTTTATACGCGAAATACGCCATTCTCACGCATATACGCGAAAGCAGAGTGTAAGCAGATTGGCGGTTTTGCTTACACTTCGCAGGCGCGCTGCCCTCATCGCACCAACCGCCGCATTGGAAACGACGCCCCATGGCGTCGTTAAGCCGCCGCAAAACCAATTCCGCGCATTAACCGCCGCAAAACCAAATCCGCGCATTAACGACTCTAAGTTTGCAGTCGAAAAATCAGCTATATATCTAGAGAGCTAGAAGATTAGATGCTTGATACTTTGAAAAAGTTAAGAATCTATTCTTTCAATACGGAAAATCTTCTT
>JAZRYU010000056.1:0-33758 GCA_045600885.1 Prevotella sp. | reverse complement strand
CCAGCTATACTTCTTTGTAATATTTTACAGACATAAAAATGTAAATCATTTCATATTTAATCCATCTAGTAGTATGAATCCTGCCCAGTATACAGGGGCTTCAAAGCCTGGCTGTGACTTAACATGTTGCTGGGCTTTGCGGAGAGATTCTAGCTTAGATTCGCCTGCTAGATAGTGCTTGTAGAACTCTACCATCAGCATTTGGGTGGCGCGGTCGTTTACTTCCCAAAGTGACATCAGGATGGAGTTTACTCCTGCCTTCTTGAAACCTCTCTGAAGTCCGAAGACTCCTTCACCAGAGACTTCACCAAGACCGGTCTGGCAGGCGGAGAGGACTACGAGGTCGCAGCCGCGGAGGTCAAGGTGTGAGATCTCCTGTGCAGTGGCAATGCCGTCTTCCATTCCTTCCGGAAGCTCCTTGCCTCTTAGGGCGATGTTGGCACCACTGAAGATAAGTCCTGAGCGGGTCATGGCCTTATCCTCCTCATGCTGTCTCGGCTGATTGTCACCAATCATCAGGAATGCGAGTTTCTTGTCGGAAGCATGATCTTCTGCCTCTTCCTCTGTCCAATAGAAGCCGTGAGTAGAGAAGTGGAGAAGACCGTATTTCTTTCCGTTGATGGTTCGGAGAGATTCCTCTGTACCTTGTTCGCCAGTGATGACTTCGCATTTGCGATTGTGGGATTTTGCTATTCCTTCTATTTCCTGAATCTCCTTCAATGTCCA
The DNA here is from genome assembly GCA_045600885.1 of Prevotella sp. Lineage (GTDB taxonomy): Bacteria > Bacteroidota > Bacteroidia > Bacteroidales > Bacteroidaceae > Prevotella. The sequence goes on along the minus strand of JAZRYU010000056.1, from coordinate 33,032 downwards.
CTTGAGTTCATCAAAACGGGTTTGCTTTATGACGTTGCGACTGCTGCGCTTGGTATAAGCAAAGAGTTCCTGCTGCTCGCTTTCCTCAAGCTGATATTCCAAGTTTGCATCGGATAAAGCATCAATTGCCATGTCGTACTTCAAACCGCCATAGAGTTTCATTGAATCGTATTCAGCTTTCTTGTGAGGCTTTATAATCTCACGAGTAGAGCTGACTCTATAGAAATTAATTCCTAGGTCAGACAAATTAGTTCCATCAGGTAATACGGCTGTCTCTAATGGGAGATTATGCAAATCGTAAGTCGGAGAAAAATATACATTCTTCATTCCTTTTATCTCGTCAATTAATGGTTCCCACACATCATGATAAATAGAGTCTGAATGGATATTCTCTTTTAAGCGTACAATTTTAGGAGAAGAATAATCATGCTTTAACACCAGTGCAAAAACTCTTCTTTCCCATTTGAACTTATCATTATCATCTTTAGCAGGAAACCTCATTGTCGCAAATTCTATTGCAATATCTTCCTTGCCTAACTTATCTTTAACATCATTGAAAGAATATGAAAAGTCGTGCAAATAATCTCCGAAGACTTCTGACTGCTTCATCAGCTGACGCTCTTGCAATTGATATTCCTTTCGCAATGTCTTTTTGGTTGCTTCATCCTTCGATTCAGAAATAGTCTTCTGAAGATTTACGAGTTTTGTATAATTGTCTATCAAATCCTTATTCCCGGTTTCATAAATCAAGTCTCTTAAGCCAATTTCTGACTTTAGCAGCAAACCTTTACTTAGAAGTTGAGAATCATAGGCTAATTCTGCATATTTATTATTATAATCTTTTTTCATCGATTTATAATATGCAGTAGTATTGTAATGGTCAATCTGGGAATTCCAGAAATCGTCATGAACCATCTGACTCTTTTCCTCAGAAGTCATCAAACTCAGTTGCTTAATGGTTTCTTGCTTTTGTAATTGGAAACTTTCTGCTAATGCATTTGCGGATTTTGCATCGTCATTTACCGCTTCATAAAGAAAGTACATACTTGATAATACATCCTTAGAAGCGTTCAAATCCTGATAATCTCTATATATGTCCAAAGCTTTCTTGTATAGTTTTTCCGCTTCATCCTTAGTGGAATTCACTTTATTGCTTACGACATTAGATGGAGATAATATCTGCAATAGCAGTTTATCAAAAGGCGAGTTGCGTATTTCGTTAGCATAGTAGTTTGCTAATTTCTCACAGGCATGCGCATAATTTGCACTTTCTTTGTCTCCTAATTTAATATAGTAATCAATAGCACTGCGTTGAAGTTCTTGTACTTCTGCGTTGTATTTGTGGAACGATGTTGATTCATAGTATTCCCATGCAGACTTACCTCCTGTATCAGAAAAGCACAAGTCAGAAATCTTACGGCTCTCCTCATAGTTAATAAGATAATACAATGAACAAATGGCACTTTTGGTTTGGGCGAGATTCTCAACCTCGTTAATGTATTTTATGTTATTTACACCATACATTGAAGAAGCGATAGACACGACTTCCTCTTGAATTCTCACGGCAGTATCATAAAATCGAGAGTCAGATGTAAGTTTATAACAATCTATTGCTATTTTGGCAAGATTGTTTTGCGCATTTAGATACAATTCATCCTTCTTTGAGAAAGAATTGCCAATAATTAGTGCCAAACTATCTAATTGCTGATAAGTCTGATATAATTGTTTTACATCTTTGTTGTCCTTGTATTGATTGCTACAGGTTTCTATGTAATTAAGATATTCATTGAAGTGTCTTCTACTATTCTTCCCATATAGATTTTCATATTGGGTTAAAACAGATTCCTGCTTCTCTTTGGTATTATCTTTATCCTCACTGTATAATGCAAGAACTTTCTGGGTATTTATATAGCTTTCACTGTTCTCTCCATACTTTTCCAGATAGATTTTAGCAGCTTCCTCTATCATCATAATGGCATCTCCCTTCTTTTCTTGGACGGTAGAAACATACATTAAAGCATCAGCATAAATTCCAGAATTCTTACCACCAATCTTTTCTGCCAATTCCAGACTTGCTTCGCATGATTCTTTCATTAATTTTTGCGATCCCGCTCTTTGATAATAAGTTGCCATTCTTTGAAAGTCAGAGATCTTATAAATATCATCAGGAAATTCATTTGTCAGAAGCGGTTGAATAGTAGAGATGGCTTTGTCAATATCTCCAGACTCAAAATACGCTTTGGACAACCCACTGATAGTTTGTCTATATAAAATGTTCTCTTCAACAGTTCTTTCAATTTGCGAGAAAGCGAGAACTGCCTTTTCTCCAGTTTCTATAGCTTTTGTGTATGAGTTATCAGTTGTATATGCAGAGCAAAGTGTTGCTAATTGACTGGCATATTGGGCATTATGTATCTCCCCTTCTTTCTCGAATTCAGACACAGCTCGTTCGGCATAAATCAAAGACTTAGCCTTATCTCCCATTTGAGAATAAAGATGCGATAATGAGCTAAAGACACCAACCTTATCAAGGAGCGTAGCATCACTTGCAGATGCTAATAATGTCTCTGCCTCTAATGTTACTTCCAATTGCCTAGCGGGATTATCATCGATATTATGATACACTCTTCCTATCTTCTCCAGACATCGAATGTAATCCATGTTGTTTTTCCCCTTGATGCTTTCTATTAAAGACAAAGACTCGTTATACATTTTTAGAGCATCTTCGCTTTTGCCAGAATCATCAAGTACACTACCTTTTTTCTGCAAAGCCTCGGCATATAAAGTATTATTGTTTCCACGATACAATTCTACTAATTTTAAATTGTAATCTGCCTGAGCTAATGCAAGTTCATAATTCCCTGTGCCCTGTAAACACATTATTTCAAGAGGTATGATGCTTAAATAATCTTCATTACCCGTCTTGCCCAATGCTTCCAGTAAGTTTAGTTCAATCTGAAAGTAATAAATAGCAGAAGAGTAGTTGCCCTTATTCTTTTCGTCTAAAGCTACACTGTTGAGTCTATAGCCAAACTCATCAGGATCCTTGACTATCATATTCATGTATGCTGAATCAGCTTTAGCCAAATTGAGCAACTCCATAAAATAATAGAGTTCCCCATCAGTCTCTGATTTCTTGGATATTTCTGTATAAGATCCAATGCCAAATTCCCCTAGTTCATCAAGAACAAATGACTGAAGAAAATAGTATTTTGCACTATAGTAATCTTTCATGTTCATGCTGGCTTTTCCTGCTGTTAAAAGCAAGTGGCATGAAGCAGGAGTAGCATAGAATTCATTATTTGACAAGAATGCTATCCCATTCTCACAAATGGAAAGAACCTTCTGCGTATCGCCTTTCTTTTGGAACACATCGAGACTGTCCAATATTAATTCAATCTTTTTTGAAATGGCATCTTCGTCCAAAGTTTGTGCACACACCATCTGACACATGCAAAGGGAAATGATTGTAAAAAGAAGCTTTTTCATTGTGGTATATGTGACATTTTTTCTGAAACGCTGCAATGGGGGTAGCGAATTTATAAGGGAATTTGTCAGTTTCCGAACAGGGCTTTGTACAAATGCTCGTTTTTATGTGTTTATATCCGAATGAGTACTTACTGTATTTTCCTTAGTATTTTATTGACAAGGTATATTCCAGCTTGCCACGCATCGGCAACAAGAAGGCTGATACAGGTAAGCAATGCCATGGAGATGTCCCAATAAATCTGATAGTTGATGAAAAGCAGATAGCCCCAATAAACACACAAGGCTACCATAAGCATCTGTAATATTCTAATGACGAAATCGCCAAGAGGGTTGCCTGCCATCATGTAATAGACTCGAGCATAAATGAGTATGAACACGAGAAGTATTGACACGAACCACTGGAGGAAATCATTGCCATGCTCAATGTATTTGCCTGTCAATATCGTGGACAATGCGTAGGCATGGATCTTCATGCCACTCATGTTTGGATCGATTGGAGTAGGGTGAGTGTCTTCGTTCGGTGTCAACAATCCTACAAACACAACCTTGTCCTTCAATTTTGCCTGTTCGCTCTTTAGGCCCATGCCTTCCATAGAGAATTCCTCAAAATCACGCGAAGGGAAGTGAATGTATTCAAAGAGAGAATCTCGCTCACACAGCTCTTTGTATTTCTGCGGAAAAGCATTTCTGGCTATCTGAGAAGTGAAAGAACGGAGGGTGTCGCCGTTGTTCATCACCTTGTAGTTATTGAACATTCTGACAACTTGGTGCGGTGAAGAAGACAGCACCACATGACCATACTTTTCCTCAGGCAACATGTCCAGAAAGAACTGTCCAGAGATAGTGTCCTTTTCCGTGTCCTCATCATATAGGTAGTCCGAAGCAACAATGAGGTTTGGGATTGAGTCAATGGTCTCTACCAATATCTCATCACCCTCAACATCATCACGGCTCCATTCCTCATACAATATGTCTAGCGCAATGACTTTCGGATGGCAACGGGATATGGTCTTCAAAACTTCAGCAACTTCTCTTCTTGATTCATCACCTTTGAGTTTGAACAAGACTATTGAGGAATCATTATCTTCAACCTTCCTGCCCTGTGCCAAACCGTTGTAAACATCAGTGATGTCCATCGACTGCGTAGAACCAAAATTCGGCATGTTTGCAGGGTCATAATGTATGTTTGTGACAAAGAGCACCGACAATACCGTTATGCCGACAGAATGCAATAGAATCTTAATCCAACTCGTCATTTATTTCTTGGTTTTATTATACATGATTCCGTCCACAACGAGAGAAGACTTGTTAATCTTTTCGCCGTTAAGGATATTGCTGAGGTCGTGTGAATTGAAAACTCGCTTTGTGCAGAAAACGATGTATGATGTCTTTCTCGTAGTTTCAGAAAATTCGTAGTCAGAGAGTGTTATGGACTCATTTCTGTCAATAAGCAAATACGGTAAGTTCGTACTTTCCTCACGTTTATCGTCGTCTATATCAATGGCGAGACTACAAATTCCTGTTTCATGGTTCACTGTAAGGATATTGGCACAAACGGGGAAGTCGTTTTTATTGCTGATCTTGAATACAAAATCACCATCAACGGGCACCTTTGTCAACACCAGATTCTTGTCATAACCGGAAAGGTTGTTCTCTACTTCCAGGGCGGCATAATTGAGTAAAACTGCTCCAATGGAATCCTCGAAGCAATCTTGGTTTGTGATAGATCTACGAGCAGCACCAGTGGTATGAGTACTGCCAAACATTTGCTCGTAATGATTGGTTCTTTCGCTAGTTTCGAGTCTGCCTGTAACTTCCTTTGCAACTTCAGTAACAGAAGAGCTACTTTGTTTCTTTGCAGCTTCAACAATCATTCTCACAGAATACGTGCCTGGAGTTGAGCTCTTGAAAATTTTGTTGGTGCTGTTTTCCAGAATTTTCACTTCTGCACCTTTCCTTATGAGGATACAGTCAATACCGTCAAGCTGCATCTTAGCCGTAGGATTCTTCCAATCAGTCTTAGGGCGTTTTGTCTTTACAGAAATCTTTCCGTTATATTTATACAACGAATACCTTGAGTTCTGAGCAAAAGTGCAAGAGACTATCAGGCAGAAAAAAGAAATAAAGAATATTCTATAGTTCATAATATTTTATATTGTTTATGGGACACTTTGAGTAATGATTATACATGCCACGGGGGGGGGGATTTGAGATTTATCACCACCACGATTTCTTGTATACCTTATTGTTATTCTCATCACGAACAGTAAGATTGAACCACTTCATTCTCCTGTTATATGTTAGGTAAGCAATGTGATCTTTTTCTGGATCAACAGAAAATTCAAATGAATTTGAATAAAACCATTTCTTAACCTTGATCTTAATCTCACTTTGTTCTATTGGTATATCAAACCTAAAGGGCTTTTTGAATGAGAAATCTGCAAAATGCTTGTCATTCACATAAAGTTCATATCTGGCATCAACAATTGTCCAATATCCGTCATACAAGATGCTGAGTGTGCCTACTTTGGGGGTATTATCAGCTCCCTTTGAGATTTCGTCATAAGATTTCAATTCACCGTCTGCCACGGATCCTAATTTTTTCATACTTCCATCAGGCAGAATCTCAAAAATATAGCCATCAGGAGTTATATGATATTTGTCATTCATCTTAATGTCAATTTCTGATTAAAATTATAAATATTATCTGCAATACATTTTTATTTGTGTAGAAACATAGAATAATTTATTGGTCTGAGATCACATATTCCCTGTAACGAGTGCAGATCCAAATAGCAATACAACTAATACTAACCAAATTCCGAACAACCATGCCGCTGCAACAGACCAACTTCTATGTCGACTATTGAAACGGTCAACATCTTCAACTCGCCAGTTACCATTGTTCCATGACATTTCTTTTCCATTAATACCGAGTATGATTGGTACCACGAAGCATACAAGGTTAACAATGAAGATAATCGCAAACACTCCTGATGCTAATGCAATAAGATTAACGATAAATGCTACTGCATAAACTGCTATAGGCCAATAAACGTTGTTGCATATGCCCCATAGCCAGGAAAATACAAATGCACCCCAACACCATCCTTTAGCACTCTCTGGACATAAGCGTGAGCTCCCATTATTACCTACACCCGCAGTTCCACCAACAGGGCCTACTCTTATGCCGCCTTCAGGATCTACTTGGTAGCCATGCTCTTTCATGTACAATTCATCAAAATCGTAATAACTGGAAGGATACCATTCTCCCACGGAACTTTCCATAACCAAAGTGTCGTCAAGAAGTTCTAATTTGCGGATCTCGTCAATGTTGTACGGTCCGTATGTATTTCCTTCAAATTTTACATAGAAGCTATATGATTTCATAATTATTGAATTTAGGGTTTGTGATTTTTAATTTGCATATTCAACGTCGATACTGGTGGTCACTTGCAAAGGATAGGAGAAAATTTCTGCCATCTCTCCACCAATCTTAGGGTTATTCGTATTACAAACCAAGGTATATTGTGTCAAGGTAGGAATTAATCTTTGTGTATAGTTAGGATTGTTCCTATTCAAGAGATCAAGAATCATTTTGATGGCAATGGTTGTCACAAAATTGATGTCAACAGATATCCCTGGCTCAAATGTACCAACTTCTCCCATATACAAATGGGTATTCGCTGTACTTCTTCCTGATGTGGAGCCTAAAGCTTTCATGAAGTCAGAGTATGCTGGCATACCCTCTGGTAAACAATAGAAAATCTCACCTGCAAAAGCTCGCTCCCAACAGCCGATTGAAACAAACGGCATCTTGTATGGTTTACCAAGCAAAGTGTCTGCATACAAATCTCCTTCACGATTGTCTGCGCATCCTACAATAATAGTGTCTTCATTGCAAAAAGATTCCAATTCCGACATAGGAACCTCTTGAATCATAGAATGAGAAGTGTGTACTTCTGCTGTTGGATTTATCTGAAGAATCTTTTCTCTTACAGCTGCCGTTTTCCACTTTCCCACATCCTGAATGCCACACTGATGACGGCAAATGTTATGATATCCCAAAATATCCATATCCACAAGAAAATAGCGCCCAACACCAGCTCTGGCAAGTTCCATAGCGACCAAACTGCCCACAGAACCGCAACCAATAATCAAGGCTCCCTTTTTGAGCATTATGTCGGATTCTAAAATGCCTGTATTGCGAGAGAATATATCCATCTTGAGTCTAAACGGTTCATTCTCACAGATTTCGTTTTCATCAGTACGGAATATAGTAGATTCTACAGTCAGAACTATTTGATTGCTCGTAGATGACACAAAACGAATACTATTATTCTGCAATTCGACTACATCTCCACTTTGCATGACAATGTCAGCACAATCAGCTTGCTTTAGAAATACAACAGAGTCACTACTGAATGTAGCAGTTATACGATCGCCCTTCTTTAGTTCGTACTCTTCAGAAGAAAATTGCTGTTTTTCTTTCACATGGTAGAATTTTATCTCCAGAGTTGATTGCAGTACATATCCGCTAATCATGTTATCTTTAGGCATGGGTGCATTTTTGCTATCCGACACTGTTCCATAGAAGTACCCAATAAGTGACATGGGGGGGCCTCCTATCTCAGGCTGATCTCCATCCATTGATACTATGTTGAAATATCTACTGTCCTCATGAAAATAACCATATAAGTCACACTTGTTTACTTTTTCCAATTCTTTAGGGAAGCAAACCGTAGGCTTTCTTTTGCGCTTTTGCTTGAACTTATTCAATATATCTTTTACATCCATAATGCCTAACTAATAACATTCGCTACAATTCATTACAGTTCTTTTCTGAATAAATAGCATTCTTAATATGTTCAACTTTTTCTTTTACATATTCACTTATCCCTTGCTTCCATCCACTGAAGTGATTTCCCACATAGCAACCGCAACTAAATACAGCAACAAATGAGGTTGTCCAGACAATTCTTTTTTTGTTATGTTCTAACCATTTCAGCATTTTCTTGTTAAAGGGGACATGTACAGGTTCTTCTAAATTAGAAACATCATCCTCAGAAAAAGTTGTTATGCTACTATGTTTCTGTGGAATATCTGGAGTAGGGATAGGATGCAGATTATTTTTTTCAGGTGAATAAAATTTTAATTGGAAGAACTCTTTGGGAATAATGTCATCTCCAACTTCAATTTCAATCTTTTCATAAAGAGGACGATGGCTAGAATTAATTCCACAATCGTGCTCCAAATGATACATTGTCAATCTAAAACTTGGATCCACATTCACCAAACCTGAGATTGTACCAGATGGAGACAGGCTTGCAAAAGTGGAGTTTGTTTCATCGTCTGTTGCAGAAAACACATCCATACTACTAGGATGTCGATGCCACAAACCGAGAAGTTGAAGTGGTATCTCGTATTGATTCGCAACAGACTGTGCCAAGTAATTCACAAATTCTTGGTCATATTCAAAATACGCATATTGGAATATGCTGTTGATGCCAGGTGGCAAGACTTCCATCACGACCCATACACCATCAACGATATGACCTAGTAATATTCCACCAGTTTCTACGGGATGCTTGTCAAAGGTCTCTCTAATAATGGTGTTGTAGGCTCTGTTTGAAAATACAACGACGCAACAATCTTTGCTCATACTTTATACACCTCCATGTCTGTTGAAATCTTCTTTTGGCATATCGCCAGTTAGAACCAACTCGTATGATAAAAACCATTTGCATGCCCATCCCAAAACAGAGGCCGCAGATGTTATAGTCTGACCTACCTTCACGTCATTTGCTTCATTTGTACAAAGATATAATTCGTCTTTTGAATCACGCAATAGGTGGAATGGTCTAAAACCGCATTTTGTGATAAGGTCACTAACATCAGGAAGCACAGGATACACTCGGACAGATGACCCCATCTGTTGGTTCGGGTGGTTATACTGATAAATTGCCATTACATGGTACTCCATCGGCTCATGAAACTTTGATTCGTACACTCCAATATTAAGTTTACCAATCCATGCATAACGACCATCATCAAGTTTCTCAAGCACAAAATCAGGGAAAGCATGCTTCATAGCAATCTTTTCCATTTCTAACATTGAAGGATTCTTCTCATACCATTGCTCTACTGCAAGTTTGCCTGCAGGAATAAACATGTTTGAGCCATTGGTATTAATGACTATTCGCCCACCTTCCATAAGTTGCTTGCGTAGGGCCTCTCTCTTGGCTTTTGCAATTGCATCATCGTCTGCCAATTTTCCTTTAGGAATGTTTATGGACGAGGTATTTCCGTTCTCATTTGTAACAGAACCATTGTTGTTCAATGCTATTCTTTCTCCGGACATCAATTTCTGTCTGAGAGCTTCTCGTTTTGCTTTTGCGATAGCATCATCATCTGCAAGATTACCTTTTGGAATAAATATCAAATGTTTTTTCATTGTATGTTGTATTGATAATTGATCCATACATTAAAGTGTTAGAGATTGATTAAGATTCTTGCAATATACACACAAAAAAAGTGGAACTCGTCTGCCCTACCTCCAAATGAACTTCGGCTATGACTTTGAAGCCACTTTCGTGATATATCGATTGCAAAGATAGTTACTTTCGCTCTTCACTCCGCACAAACAGCGTCACCATTTCGTGACATGTCATTATGTTATGACACTTTTGTTTACACTACCAATACACTTATTAGCTTTAAATGTGATTCTTGTCATTAGTATATTACAATTATTTATGCTATAGATTAGTAATTGTTAACATACATACACAAAAAAAAGTGGAACCCGTCTGCCCGTTCCACCAATTGAAGGTCTTCGCATTACCCGGAAAAGTTGAACGAGCAATGCCGAAGCCCCACTGATATGATTATATGAAATGCTACACTGCCCTTGATTCGTGGCTAAGTTCCTTAGCTTTACAAAAATATTCCTATAGGAATAGAAAATTATTCCTTAGGCTCTCCCCTCCACTACCGCAAAGTAATCAAAAAATATAGGATTTTTTCGGAAAAATCCTACATTCCTACATAAAATCTCTGCGAAGCCCTGTGTTTATCGGGGTTCAGCGGCTATGTAGGATTTATGTAGGAACTATGTAGGAAGGAAATCCTACATAATTACATACCATGTAGGATTATGTAGGATCTATGTAGGATTATTTTCATCCTACATAAACATAACTCACTGAACCACTGACAATTACAAAGAATCTATGTAGGAATGTAGGATTTTCTGCGAAAAACCGCGAATTTTTTGCAATTTTCCTGCGAAGGGATTTGGCTATTTCATAAAAATTTCGTAACTTTGCAGCGCAAAAACAATCAACAATCACTCATTAAAAACAACATCAAAATCTTTCAAAAAATGAAAATCTCGATCTACAGAAACAAGAAAGAGGGTGGCGAGCAGACTATGCAGTCTGCTGACTTTCAGGTATTTATGGAGCGTATCAAGAAAGATACGCGAGAGAAGTACATCTACCGCTACCGTGAAGTGTTCAACATCCTTGAGGACAAGAAGAACTGGGACAACTACTGGCGCATCCCTGAGGTCTGTTTAACGTCGGAATACCACAAAAAAGGCTCCGGTCAGCGTGATTGGGTGGCTTATAACGGCATATCTGTCGTTGTGGTTGACAATCTCAACGGAGCTCATGAAGTGGAGACCGTAAAACGCCAAGCAGCCCTTTTTCCGCAAGTTTTGACGGCGTTCATGGGCTGTGATGGTCATTCCGCCGTCATTCTGACGGTAAGTTCACTGCCAGATGGCACTCTTCCACGCAGTAAACAGCAGGCAAAGCTGTTCTGCGCACAGGCTTACGCAACGAGTGTCAAGAGTCTCACGCCATCGCTGAGCTACGCCATCCACATTCTCCCTCCCCTACTCGACCAGACCATCCTCATGCCTCTGGACGAGAATCCTTACATAAACCCACATCCTGCACCTTATATTATAGAGCAGCCTAAGGAGGGCGAGCTCAGCATGCTACTGCTGGAACAGGATGACAGGGAGAACAGACTGGAGCGTCTGCCGGCAACTCCTGAGACCTTCGTCACCTTCAACGAGGTCTTCAACGCAGCCTTTGCAAGGGCTGTCCAAAAGATGCCGAAATGGCAAACGGGCAATATGCGCGAAGAGGCACTAATACCCGTCCTGGCAGAGATGTGCCAGCGTGGCGGTTTGCCAGAAGAGGAGGCATACATACGCATTCAGGAACGCTTCTATAATATAAGTAGTACGGAGGTGCGAGGAATGGTAGAACAGGCATACGAGGAGAACAATATTCAGGGTACGCCGAGCAGACTGATTTCGCGCAGACAACTCGTCGCCCTGCAGTTGCCGAAGTTCCTTGAGAAGCGCTTTGAGATCAGATACAACGAGGTAATGATGATGACGGAATTCCGCCAACGCAGGTCGCTGGACTTCATGTTCAGGGAACTTACCTCGCGCGACATCAACACCATCCACCACGAGGCTTGTCTTGCCGGCATAAACACTTCGTCTAACGAGGTGGACGAGCTTATCCACTCAAACTACACCAAGAGCTACAACCCAATAGAAGACTACTTCTGCTCTCTGCCAAAATGGGACGGCAAGGACCGCATAACAGACGTGGCACGAATGGTTCCAACGAACAATCCGTACTGGGAGCGTCTGTTCTACCGCTGGTTTCTCTCAATGGTTTCCCACTGGATCATGGACGACAGCATGCACGCCAACGCCACAGCACCTATCCTCATCGGAGCACAGGGCTACAGGAAATCGACTTTCTGCCGACAGCTGCTGCCACCGGAGCTTACGGGCTACTTCACAGACAGCATTGACTTCCGTTCGGACATTGAGGCAGAGCGTATGCTGAGTCGCTTCCTCCTGGTGAACATCGACGAGTTTGACCAGCTCAGCGAGAAGCAGTTTGCCTTCGTGAAGCACCTCTTCCAGAAGCCTGCTACGAACATCCGCCGCATGTACTCAGAGACCATCGGCACTCAACGCCGCTACGCATCTTTCATCGGCACGAGCAACCACCACGAAATTCTCCGCGATCCTACAGGAAACCGCCGCTACATCTGCGTGGAAGTGACGGAGCCTATCCATACAGAGAAGTCCATCGACTACGGTCAGCTCTATGCCCAGGCTATCCACCTGATTCAGAGCGGAGAACGCTGCTGGCTGAACGACGAGGACGAGGCTCTTATCCGCGAAACGAACAACGGCTTTACAGTGGAGATTCCAATGGAATCGGTACTGCTATCAAAGTTTAAGATTCCGGTGAAAGAAGGCGAAGGAAAGTGGTTCCGCCTTACGGAAATCATGGACGCTCTCACCACATCCCGTTCGTTCAGCAGGCAGGACAAGGGCAACCTCGTGAAACTGGGCAAGATTCTCACCAAGCTGAATGCCAGAAAAGAACGCGACACACAGGGCAATAAGTATTACCTCAAGCCGTTGGAATAACCTATAAAAGTCATATTGGGATGATGTAGGGCGAGGATTTCCGAGCCCTACAATATTACTCAATAAACATAAGAAGTTAAATGGGTTAACAATTCGGGCTTTCTCTTTACATTCTGCAGGGAAAAACTTGCCGGTATCGGAAAAAAGTAATACTTTTGCATCGATAAAAACGCAAAAAAATTGCCGATAATGAGTTTTATATCCGTAGCAGAATACGCAAAGCGTCACGACATCAGCGAACGCACAGTCAGAAATTATTGTAATCAGGGAAAACTTGAAGGAGCTTTCCTGACGGGGAAAACATGGAATATTCCAGAAGATGCCGTTGTTGTCAAAGCAAAAAAGAAAAAAAAGGAATCTCCTCTACTAAAGACTTTGCGCGAGCAAAAAGAAATGCGACTAAAAGGAAGCATCTACCATAAGACTCAAATAGAACTTACATTCAACTCCAATCACATGGAAGGTAGCAAACTGACCCATGAACAGACACGTCACATATTTGAGACGAACACTATTGGAGTGGATGACAGCAGCATTCGTGTGGATGACATCATTGAAACCGTAAACCACTTCAGATGCATAGACAGTATTATAGACCACGCCACAGACAAACTTTCAGAAGCTTACATTAAAGAACTCCACAAAATACTGAAAACAGGAACTCAGGATGCGAACAAGGATTGGTTTCGCATCGGCGACTACAAAATGCTACCAAATGAAGTGGGAGGTCAGGACACTTGTGCGCCTGAGAGGGTACACAAAGAAATGGCATCATTGCTCAAAGCATATAACAGCAAAAAGCGAAAAGACCTGGACGACATTCTCGACTTCCATCAGCGGTTTGAGTCTATACACCCTTTCCAGGATGGCAATGGAAGAGTCGGCAGACTAATAATGTTCAAGGAATGCCTTGCCAATGGAATTGTGCCATTCATTATAACAGAAGATCTAAGGCGATTCTACTACCGTGGTCTTCAGCAATGGCAACATATTCCAGAATATCTGCGAGACACCTGTCTGACAGCACAGGACAACTATAAGGATTTCCTGAACTATTTCAGGATTAAATTCTAAGGGAATTTTTAATTTGTAGGGCGAGGAAGGTTTAGCTCGGCGGCCGAAGGGAAAGCCAAATCCTCGCCCTACAATATTACCCTATTCAAATTGGGAGATTAATCCTCTGCTGCCTCTTCTGTTCTGCGACGGCGAGTTGAAGTGGAGCGAGTACGGCGAGTGGTCTTCTTCTCCTCTGGTGCCTTGATCTTTACACCTGCAAGCTCTGGATCAACGAGGATGCGACCGCAGTATTCGCAGACGATGATCTTCTTGTGGAGCTTGATGTCGAGCTGACGCTGTGGTGGAATCTTTGAGAAGCAACCGCCGCAGGCATCGCGCTGTACGTAAACGACGCCGAGACCATTGCGTGCATTCTTGCGGATACGAAGGAAGCTTGAAAGAAGACGGCTCTCAATCTTTGCCTCAAGATCCTTAGCCTTGATCTTGAGCTTATCCTCATCGGCACGAGTCTCGTCGATGATTTCCTCAAGTTCGTTCTTCTTCTCTTCAAGGATAGCGTCCTTATCCTCAATATCCTTGCGAGTGCGCTGGAGATCCATTGTGCGCTCTTCAATCTTGCGCTCAGCCTCGCCAATCTTCTTCTCAGCAAGCTGAATCTGGAGTCCGTTGAACTCGATTTCCTTTGTAAGAGTGTCGTACTCACGATTGTTCTTTACATCGTTGAGCTGAGTCTTGTAGCGCTCAGTGAGAGCCTTAGCCTCTTCAATCTCATTCTCACGGATAGCGATAGCCTTCTTGTAGTCCTGAATCTCAGTGGCAATCTTCTCCTGACGAGTCTTGAGACCAGCGAGTTCGTCTTCGATGTCCTGAACTTCGAGAGGGAGCTCGCCACGGAGAGCACGCTTCTCGTCGATTGATGAGAGAGTAGCCTGAAGGGTGTAGAGGTTCTTCAGTTTCTCTTCTACTGTGTAATCTTCTGGATTTTTCTTTGCCATAATGTCATTTACAATTTACCATGTACAATGTACAATTTATGTTTTCGATTTAACTTTTCTAACCATTGCCACTTAGTGGATCCGATGCTTGAGCTTTATCTCACGCATATTGGATTTGTGCTGCCGTAGAGTCTGGTCCTCAGCTCCGGACATTTGCCTGCGAGAATCTCCTGAAGCAGTTCTGAGGTGTATTGTTCGGTTTCGTAGTGACCTAGGACGATGACCTGAATGTCGCCCAAAGCCTCGAAATACTCATGATAATGCATCTCGCCTGTGATGAAATAATCCGCTCCTGCCGCTTTCGCTTCATCAAGGAGGAAGGAGCCGGCACCACCGCAAAGGGCTATCTTGACACAGTCTGCCTCCTTCGGCTTTACCGCCTCAGAGCAGAGTGCACAAGGTGCCTTGAAGACGGTCTTCACATATTCCGCTACCGGCACGCCGAGAGCCTGCGGATTGAGTGTTCCGATGACTCCAGAACCTCCCTCATAGCCACCACGAGACAGCGGCTGAAGGAAACGGACATCGGAAAGTCCGAGCTTCTCTGCCATCTTATGGTTCACGCCGCCAGGAGCATTGTCCAGGTTGGTGTGCATGGAGATTACGGCAATGTTGCCACGGATAGCCTTCATGACAATCCGCTCCACGCTACTGCCGTCAGCACTGATGCGCTTGAGACCGCGGAAGAGAAGCGGATGATGGGACACGATGAGATTGAAGCCACTACGAATGGCTTCGTCAACGACGTCTTCAGTGACGTCAAGACACAACAATGCCCCTGTAACGTCTTGCTCTCCTGTCAATCCGATCTGCAAGCCAGCATTATCGTAGCTTTCCTGCAGTGGCAGAGGAGCAAAAGTTTCAAGGGCAGCAAGCACTTGGTTTATGTTCATTCCGACTGCAAAATTATGAATTTTTTCAGAAAAAACGCTAATCAAACGGAAAAATTACACAAAAAACTTGATTTTCATGACGGGAAACACTGGTTTTAAGACATTATTATATTATGTTTAGCAGTTTTTTAGTACATTTGCACTCGGAAATAACTAACCCTGACAAACAATGAAGAAAAACATCATCCTGACCCTGATGGCCCTTTTCTCTCTTGCCATCGCTTCCGTCAATGCCGCTCCGATAGAGAAACCTTGGAGCAACGGCAAGTTGAAAGTATCGGACAATTCACTCTACCTTGTACACGAAAACGGCAAACCATTCTTCTGGCTCGGCAACACAGCATGGCTGCTGCCGGAAAGAATGAACCGCGACGACGTGGAATACTATCTGACCACAGAGCGACTCAACGGCTACAACGTGGAGCAGATTCAGGTGCTGAACGCCATTCCTACATTCAACATCTATGGACAGCAGGCTAACGACGAAACATTCGACTTCGCTCCATACACCAAGAAGGGTGTTTACGGCTACTGGGATCATCTTGACTACATCGTGGATTTCGCTGAGAGCCAGGGCATTTACATCGCCTTCGACTGCATCTGGGGCAGTCAGATCAGCAAGATGCCTGTAGAAAAGGCAAAGAAGTTGGGCAAGTTCCTTGCTGAGCGCTATAAGGACAAGCCAAACGTAATCTGGATGATTGGCGGCGACATTCTTGGCGACAAGGGAATGGACAGCTGGGACGCTCTGGCAAGAACCATCAAGAGCATCGACAAAAACCACCTCATGACTTTCCACCCAAGAGGACGAACAACCTCTGCGCGCTGGTTCAACGACCGCGAATGGCTGGACTTCAATATGTTCCAAAGCGGACACAGACGCTACGGACAGCGCCGTGGCGACGGTGACTACACGATAAAGGACAATACGGAGGAGGACAACTGGCGTTATGTTGACATGAGTTTTGAGAAGACTCCACTGAAGCCAACCATCGACGGCGAACCTTCTTACGAGGACATTCCACAGGGTCTTCACGACTTCAACGAGGCTCGCTGGCAGGACTATGACGTTCGCCGCTATGCTTACTGGGCAGTCTTTGGAGGTGCTTTCGGTCACACTTACGGTCACAACTCCATCATGCAGTTCATGCGCCCTGGAGTACTCGGCAGCTTCGGAGCAGAAAAGGCTTGGTGGGACGCGATGAAAGATCCTGGTTATCAGCAGATGATCTACCTGAAGAAGCTCATCCTCGCCTTCCCTTTCACAGAGCGAAAGGCAGACCAGAGCGTCATAGCAAGCACTAACGGAGAGCGATACGACCGCATCATCACTACTCGCGGAAACGACTACATCTTAGCATACAACTACACCGGCAAGCCTGTCACACTGGATCTCACAAAGATTTCAGGCGAAAAGAAGAAGGCATGGGTGATGAACCCAAAGAACGGCAAACTGGAGTATCTCGGCGAATATGCCAACGGAAAGCAGGAGTTCAAGCTCGACGTGCCATACGCCAACGGAACGGACAGAGTAATAATAGTCGTTGACAGCAGTAAGGAGTACATCAAAACTGCGCAGGGGGAGCTGTAAGTGAAAAGTGAAAAGTGAAAAAGGAAAAGTGAAAAAGGAAAACAACCGCTCACTTTTCATTTTTCAATCTTCACTTTTCACTTAATATGATACAGAGCATTTGATGCCAAGCGCCTCAACACAAGCGGCAATGGAGTCAAGAGTCTCTTTGCTCGCTTTCTGCAATCCGCTGACAGGCGTTTCGCGATCAACTGTATAAATCATAACCTGCTGAGGAGCAATCCTTTGCAGAGCATCAAGCCACGGAAGGATATAGGCATCAGAGGTGTTGCTTATATCCTTTCCTTCGTATTCACCGGTAAGGAACATGGTCTGAATGACCACCTTGCCATTGAACGTACAGATCTGTTCTACCACCTTCTCTGCACTATATCCCGGCGACTGCGGACGGTCAAGAAGGAAGATATAGTCGTCACAAACTGTATCCAGTTTCTGGCAGTTGGCATCCACCTTCAGCAAAGCCTTGCGGACCTCCTCCTTGTGAAGCATCGTAGCATTTGACAGAACATTTATCCTGCACTTCGGACAGAACTCATCTCTCAGAGCCACCACATCTTCTATTATCGAAGGAAAATCGGGATGCGCCGTCGGCTCGCCATTTCCGGCGAAAGTAAGCACATCGGGAAGCTCTCCCGCCGCAGTCATCTTTTCCAACTGAGCCTTAAGAGCCATCTTGACTTCCTCGCGAGAAGGACGCTTCTGCTTAGGTCGGAAGTCCTTGTTCAAGCCACATTCGCAATAGATGCAGTCGAACGTACAAA
This sequence comes from Prevotella sp., assembly GCA_045600885.1. Lineage (GTDB taxonomy): Bacteria > Bacteroidota > Bacteroidia > Bacteroidales > Bacteroidaceae > Prevotella. The sequence continues at coordinate 14,811 of JAZRYU010000056.1, read as the reverse complement.
TCTTTCCGTCACCCGGCATAAGGTTAATGCCGAGAGAGATGCCAAAACGACGACTTCGGACCGGTCCGAAGATAGGAGACGAGTATATCAATGTTGCCATAGGATTGATTTATTGTTAAGAATTAATAAAAAAGCCTCTATAAGACGCATTTTTGTTGAAAATCGTTGCAAAATTATGAAAAATATAGTAATTTTGCACCCAAATGAAAAAAAATAAGCGTAAAACCCCTAATAATTCACGTAGTTTCCAAACTATAACACTTATTTTCAGCACTTCTCTGGTGCTGATTCTCATCGGTTTGGTAGTAACATTCGTGCTCTCAGCGCACAATCTTTCTAACTACGTAAAGGAGAATATCTCCATCACATTGTATCTCAACAAAGAGCTCCCTGATGCTCAAGGTCAAAGTTTTGCTAATGATGTGCGAAAGAAGAGCTATATCGCTTCCGTAGATTTCGTCAGCAAGGAGCAGGTTGCCTTGGAGCAAGAGAAGGAACTTGGAGCTGATCCGGAAGACTTCATCGGCTCTAATCCGTTCTCAGCAGAGATTGACATCCGCCTCAATGCTGAATACGCAAACAAAGACTCCATCGAATGGATCTCAAGCCAGTTCGAGAAGGACGACCGTGTTCAGGAGGTAACTTACCAGGAGAACCTCATTGAGCAGGTGAACAATATGGTGAACAAGATTAACATCGCTCTGCTCATTCTGGCAGCAGTGCTTACCGTGATATCTTTCTCACTGATAAACAACACGGTACGCCTCGGTGTCTATGCACGCAGATTCGCCATCAGAACAATGAAACTTGTGGGTGCTTCATGGAGTTTCATCCGCTGGCCATTCCTCAAGAATGCTCTCGGCGTAGGCTTTGTATCGTCAATCATAGCCTGTCTGGTTCTTGGTGCAGCATTCTCTGTCCTTACCGCTAAGGAGCCTGAGATCATGAATGTCCTGACCATGGAAGTCGTCCTGATTACAGCGGCAGCCATATTCCTATTTGGTATTCTCATCACTTTCTTCTGCTCATATTTCTCAGTGAACAAGTTCCTGAAGATGACTGCAGGAGACCTCTACAAGATTTAAAGCACGACTTTAAACAGACATTTTAAGCAAAGAACATATATGGAAAAAGATACGAATAGCTACCCAAAGGATGCAAAGCGCAACTTTGCCTTCGACAAGATGAACTTCATCTTGCTCGCCATGGGAATGGTGATTGTCATTTTGGGCTTTATCCTCATGAGTGGTAGCGGCTCAACAAACGAAGCCTACAATCCAGACATTTTCAGTGCACGACGCATCGTGGTAGCACCTATCGTCAGCCTCATCGGCTTCTGCTCTATCATCTACGCCATTATCCGTAAGCCAAAAGACACTAAGGAGTAATGCCGAACAATTTTTAATTATCAATTTTCAATTATTATTAATCAGTGGATTGGTTACAAGCTCTCATCCTTGGCCTTGTTCAAGGTCTAACGGAATATCTCCCTATAAGCAGTAGCGGACACTTGGAAATCGGCAAGATACTGCTTGGCACAGAGGCTGGTGGACTTCAGTTTGACGTTCTCGTTCACGTAGCGACAGTACTCAGCACGCTGGTCATTCTTTGGAAGGAAGTGTTCTGGGTGTTCAAAGGTCTCTTCGTTCCGCTCCGCAAGGCTACGAACGACGTTAGTTTCTACTACCGCCTGTCAGACGAGCAGAAATACGCTTTGTGCATCATCATTTCCATGATTCCGGTCGGAGTGGTGGGACTCTGCTTCAAGGACGCTATAGAAGGTCTTTATGAAGGAAACGAGCAGGTAAAGATCATCGTTGTCGGTGCCTGTCTACTCCTTACTGCCCTTCTGCTCTCATTCAGCTACTTCGCAAAACCACGCCAGAAGGAGAACATCTCGCCGCTGCACGCTTTCGTCATCGGTCTCGCCCAGGCTTGCGCTGTTTTGCCGGGTCTTTCTCGCTCTGGTTCTACAATTGCTACCGGACTTTTACTCGGCAACAAGAAGGAAAAACTCGCTCAGTTCTCCTTCCTTATGGTAATACCGCCAATACTCGGTGAAGCATTGCTCGACCTTCGTCACATCATTTCGCCAAATGCGGAACATGCAGCAGAGGTGGCAGCCGGTCAGCTCGGTATTCTGCCAATGATCGTAGGCTTCATTGCAGCTTTCGTCAGCGGATGTCTTGCATGCAAGTGGATGATCAACATAGTAAAGAAAGGTAAACTGATATACTTTGCCCTCTACTGCGCAATAGTCGGAGCAGGAATGCTGATTTATTCTGCCTTCTGATTCTACACATTTATTTAATAACAAAAAAAGGAACGATATCTTGGATTTCTTCGAAGGAGAAATAATACATATTGACAAACCATACGGAATGTCCAGTTTCGGTGCTTTAGCAAGATGTCGCTATCTGCTGTCACGGAAGCTGGGCATAAAGCGTTTGAAGACGGGTCATGCAGGAACGCTTGACCCACTTGCTACTGGTGTGCTCACCCTCTGCACGGGAAAAGCGACGAAAAAGATTGACACCCTACAGAGAGACATCAAGGAATATACCGCCACGCTGCAACTCGGAGCCACTACGGCAAGCTACGACCGCGAGCATACCGTTGACCACACCTACCCTACCCGACACATCACCAAGGAACTTATTGACGAAACCCTAAAGAAGTTCATCGGCGAAATCCAGCAGGTGCCACCGGAATACTCTGCTTGCAAGATAAACGGCGACCGTGCTTACCAGCTTGTACGTGCTGGCGAAAAGGTGGAGCTGAAGGCAAAGACGCTCAAGATAGACGAAATCGAGGCCACTGACTTTGATGCAGAGAACATGCTGCTAAGCATAAGGGTTGTTTGCAGCAAAGGAACATACATCAGAGCATTGGCAAGAGACATCGGCGAAGCCCTCAACAGTGGCGCTTTCCTTACCGCACTGCGCCGAACAAGGGTAGGAAACATTCGCGTAGAAGACTGCATAGACTTTGACACCTTCCCACAGTGGGTGGAAGAGCATGTTAAGTAACTAAAAGATTAGGAATTTAAACAAGATATGAAACTTTCAAGATTCAAATTCAAACTCCCAGAGGACAAGCTCGCTCTGCATCCTGCTTACAATCGTGACGAATCAAAAATGATGATTATTCACAAGAAGAGCGAAAGGATTGAGATGTTCGAAACTGATGAAAACGGCGAAACGCTCAAGGACGAAGACGGTAAGCCGGTCTATATCCAGTTTAAAAAACTTATCAACTACTTCGATGAGGACGATACGATAATCTTCAACGACTCAAAGATCTTCCCTTCACGCATCTACGGCATGAAGGAGAAGACTGACGCTCAGATTGAGGTGCTGCTGCTGCGCGAGCTCAACTCTGACATGCGTTTGTGGGACGTGCTCGTAGAGCCTGCACGCAAGATTCGTATCGGCAACAAACTCTTCTTCAACGAATCAGGCAACATGGTTGCTGAGGTTATTGACAACACGACTTCTCGTGGTCGCACGCTTCGCTTCCTCTACGACTCTACCGATGAGGATTTCCGCCGCGAACTCTTCTCTTTGGGTGAAGTGCCTGTACCTCACTACATCATTGACAAACGTCCGATGGAAGAGGACGATGCAGAACGCTATCAGACAATGTACGCAAAGAACGAAGGTGCCATCGTCGTGCCAGCTTCTGGTCTGCATTTCTCTCGCGAACTTCTCAAGCGCCTTGAGATCAAGGGTGTAAACTTTGCCTACGTCACTGTACACACTTCTCTCGGCTGTTTCCACACTATTGAGGTGGAGGATCTGTCAAAGTTCAAGATGGACTCAGAGAAGATGGTTGTTGATGAGGAAGCCTGCCGCATCGTAAACGAAACGAAGAAGAATCCTGAGCGTAGAATCCTCTGCGTAGGTCCAAGTACTTTCAAGGCTATTGAGACGGCAAAGAGTACCAGCAACACGCTAAAGGAATACAACGGATGGACTAACCGTTTCATGTATCCTCCTTACGAGTCAGGAATTGCCAACTGCATGGTCTGCAACTTCTATTACCCAGAGACCACTCTGCTCATGGCAGAAGCGGCTTTCGTGGGCTACGACCTGATCATGGAAGCCTACAAGCTTGCACTGAAGAACGACTATATGTTTGGTGTTTATGGCGACTGTATGCTTATACTGAATGACTAAAACCACTGTTCAATGCCATTAATGGCATGGCATATCTCAATGCACAAGCTTTACCTTTCCTTAGGAACAAACCTTGGCAACAAGGAGCAGAACCTTCTTGATGCCATTGATAAAATAAACAAGTCGGTTGGCACGGTTATGCGCCAATCGACTTTTATTTCTACCGATCCGGTTGATTTCGTATCGGAAAACACATTCTTAAATGCCGCAGTCCTTGTTGTGACTGCCTTAACACCGGAAGAGTGCCTGAACATCACGCAGCAGATAGAACGCAGCATGGGAAGAAAGCGCAAGTCCGTAAACGGCATTCACTTCGACAGGATAATCGACATAGACATCCTTCTATACGACGATCTCCACATCGCCTCTCCCCGACTTACCATTCCCCACCCTAAGATGTACGAACGCGACTTCGTAATGATTCCGCTGAAGGAAATAATGGAGTGAGAGGTTTGTTTAATCCATTATACAAAAAACTAAATTTGTTTAACGCCTTAAACAAACAACAAGCTATCCTCGCCCTACAAGCAGCTAAACCTTCTCTAATTCTTGATTATTATAAAAATCTTTTGGCACAGTTACTTATCGTATAAACAAAAAGTCGCCCAACTCTGAGAGTCGGACGACTATAGAACTGTGTCTGTTCGCCTGAATTATTCAGCAGCAGCAGTGTCAGCAGCAGCAGTGTCAGCAGCAGCAGCAGTGTCAGCAGCAGCAGTGTCAACAGCAGTTGTGTCAGCAGCCTCAGCTGGAGCGTCTGCCTTCTTGTTGTCACATGAAGCGAAAGAGATAGCTGCAACAGCAGCGAACATAAGAACTAACTTTTTCATTTTCTTTAATTTTTTAATTGTAATACAATCGTGTTATTTATTATTTTTTCTGGGTGCAAAGGTATAGTGTTTTTATGAATTGATAAAACATTTTTTTTGAAAAGATTGTTAAAGTGGCATTAATTTGACAATCATCAAACCTTGTGTACGAAAACAGCGTCATTTTTGGCATTTATTTCGTCTAAAACGACACGGCAAATTGTATTGTCGAGCAACATTGTGCCAAAAGTCTTATCATTCTCATCCGTAGCTTTATCATTCTTATTATCAGTGACTTTAAGTTGCACCTTTATATAATTGTCCGTAAACCCACTGAGAGTTCTGCCCTTACCCTTTTCCAGAAGCACAAATCGCTCCTCTCCAAGGTGTTTCTTATAGAAAGCCAAAGTCTTCTCGTCAGAAAGTTCAAGCAAGATGTTCGAGCGGCGCTTCTTCTCCTGCTCATCCACCACATAAGGGATTTTCAAAGCTGCCGTACCTGGACGTTCGCTGTAAGGGAACACATGGAGCTGGGTGACATCAAGGCTCTTCAAGAACTCATAACACTCTTTGAAGCACTCAGGAGTCTCGCCGCGACAACCTACCATTACATCCACGCCGATGAAAGCATCCGGCATGTGCTGCTTTATCAGTTCAATCTTATGACGGAAGAGAGCTGTGTCATAGCGTCGGTGCATAAGTTTCAGTACTGTATCGGAACCACTCTGCAGAGGGATATGGAAATGTGGCATGAACTTCTTGCTTCGCGCGCAATATATAATAATGTCATCCGTAAGCAATTCTGGCTCTATACTGCTTATGCGGTAACGCTCTATTCCTTCCACCTGATCAAGTGCTTTTACGAGGTCAAAGAAGGTCTCACCAGTAGAACGTCCAAAGTCGCCGATATTAACTCCCGTGATAACGATCTCCTTGCCACCTTTTGCCGCCACCTCTTTCGCCTGCTCCACCAAGAACTCCACGGAAGCATTGCGTGAGAACCCACGAGCGTAAGGAATGGTGCAATAGGTGCAGAAATGATTGCAGCCATCCTGAACCTTCAGGAAGAAGCGTGTGCGATTGCCTCGGGAACAAGAAGGAGCGAAGGATGTGATATCCTTGGTCTTCGGAGTGACAAACACCTTGTCATTTGATGATTTGATGATTTGGTGATTCAATGATTGATCCGAAAATCTCTCAGAGAGTATTTGTATCAGCTGCGCCTTCTCATTGCTGCCAATGACAAGGTCAACGCCTTCAATCTTTGCTACAATCTCGCTTTCAAGCTGCGCATAGCAACCTGTTACGGCAACAAAGGCATTCGGATGCTGACGAGCCATGCGACGGATAGCCTGACGGCATTTTCTGTCTGCCACCTCTGTTACGGAGCAAGTGTTGATAAGGCAGATATCAGCCTCCTCGCCCTTTTCTGCCGTTGTCACGCCATACGCAGCAAGCATCTCGCCGAAGGTACTTGTCTCGGCGAAATTCAGTTTGCAGCCCAGCGTATAATAAGCCGCCTTTTTATTTTGAAATGCAGAAGTATCTATCATAAGTAAAGATTTCAAAACACTTTGAAACGCGTGCAAAGTTAATAATTTTTTAGGCAAATTTAATGCAACTGCTTCTCTTTTTAAGCATTATTAGGGAAATCCTTCATTTTTATGGGGAAATTTCCCCACATTATTTGAATTATTTGACGAAAAACACAAGGCAACTCATTAATTATACCAACAAAAAAGGGCATCGCAATCACGATGCCCTTTTATTTTATTGTTTAAATATCTGCGACTCTAATCTTAGAACTTGAACTTTCCTTCGCGGTCGAATGGAAGTGGATAGTCTGTACGACCAGGAATTGGGAAGTCGTTCTTCCAAGAAGAAGCGTCAGTAACGCCCCAGAAAGTAACTCGCTTAACATGAGCAGAATGCTTGTTGATGATAGCGAAAAGCTGCTTGAAACGATCTTGCCAAGGCTTCAGCTGCTTAGCATTGATGCCGTTCTTATAAGGGTCTTTCTCTGGAGTATATTGGAAACGAGTTGAAACATCAGCACCTGTGTAAGGGTTTGGCAGGACAGACATATCTGTCTCTGTAAGCTGAACGTCAACGCCGGCATTGATAAACGCCGTAATAGACTTCTCGTATTCCTTAAGATCAGGGAAGTCCATGCCGATGTGAGTCTGCAAACCAACAGCATCAATGCGGATGCCCTTGCTCTTGAGACGCTGAACCATCTTAACGACTGTAGCACGCTTACCAGGAGCTGACATAGAGTAGTCATTATAGTAAAGCTCTGTGTTAGGGTCAGCTTCCTGAGCACATTGGAAAGCCCAATCAATAAACTCTTCGCCCATGATCTTATAGAAGTCGCTATTGCGATAAGAACCGTCGTCTTCAATGGCCTCGTTTACAACATCATAGCCCTTGATCTTGCCACGGAAATGGCCATAGACAGTGCTGATGTAAGTACGCATGTTAGCCTTGAGCTGCTCCTTGCTCACGAGACTTCCGTCCTCGTTATGGCAAATCCAGCGAGCACACTGTGAGTGCCAGATTGGAGCATGAGCAATGATTGTAAGGTTATGCTTCTGAGCATATTCCACGAACTGGTCTGCAAGTACGAAGTCGAAGATGCCTTTCTTAGAAGAGATAACTTCAGATTTCATGCAGTTTTCTGCCGTAACACAGTTGAATTGCTTTGGCACAACGCCAACTTCCACCTTCATCTGCTCACGGTTTCCCACAAGCTTGTAGCTTGGGTCATCAATCTGATGCTCAGAGAGTCCCAGGTCAGCCGCAACAACCCATTGGTTGACAGTGGCGCCGATAAGGATGTTCTCAGCAGGAATAAGCTGACGAAGCTGCATGTTCTTCTGAGCACTTACGCCAAGAGAACAGAGCAAAGCAGCTGATAATAGTATCTTTTTCATTTTTTGTAGGGTTATAAGCCCTCCCAAGAATGGGAGGGAACGGTATATTACTTCTTGTTACGTGCTTCAATAGCCTTGTTGATTTCGTCAATCTTATCGTCAGAAAGCTCATACTTAGAGATGATGAACATAGCGACAACGAGAAGGATTGCAGGGATTACACAAACAAGCCAGAGAATACCTTCCTGAGCGAGAGGAGCCTGAGCCTGAAGATTATTCATGTAATAAGCACCTGCAGCGTTACCTACTGACATCATAGCGAAGGCTGTGATGAAGAAGAGGGCAACGACGCGAAGAGGACGGTTGCGGAAGAACTCTGTCCAAAGGTCGCTAACCTTTACGTTCTCTGACTCACTTGCATCCATAACGACACGCTCCTTACACTGGCTGAAGCAGAATACGAGGAGAGCGAAACCGATGAGAGCGTAGATGAGCATTGTAGAGAACCATGCGCTAGAATCCTTAGGCAGTGTGCTTGCAGCCTCAGCAGCTGGCTGATACTCACAGTAAGCGAGAACGATTCCAGGAACAACACCTCCAGCAGCCATACCTGCCTTGAAGAAGATACCAGTGAGAGCGTTTACGATACCAGAGATACGCTTACCTGTAGTGTATTCGCCGTAAGAGATAACCTCAGGGATGAGAGCCCACATATAACCTGTTGCCACGATAACACCTGTTGACTTAACGAACTGTGCAACGTAGATAAGTGTCATGTTCTCTTCCATGTTCATTGTCTTTGTTATGACGTAGAGCATTGCCATACCCACGATAGCCACAGAGAGGAAGATGTAGAACATATTCTTCTTGCCTACAGCCTTCTTGATAGCAGGAACCATTGGCATGAAGATGAAAGAAGGAAGCGAACCGAGACCCATGAAGAGAGCCATCTTGATAGGAAGGTTCTCTACGTCTGTTATGCCTGCCATGACAGCCACGAGGATAGGAATACCAGCAGAAACGGCAAGACCGCCGACATTTGCCATGAACATACGAACTGAAGTAAGGATAGTGATCTCGTCAGTATCGCGAGTGAGTGAAGAGTTCAGAGCACCGTAAGGCACATTGATAAGGGTATAGAGCATCGACATGCCGACGTAAGTTACATAAGCATAGACAAGCTTCACTGTGTAGTCAGCATCTGCCATTCCGTCCCAGAAACAGAGGATGGCGAGGATAGTCAGCGGAAGACCTGCAAGTACAAGATAAGAGCGATACTTTCCAAGCTTTGGGTTGTGCTTGTCAACGAAAGTACCAACGAGAGGATCCCAAAGGACATCAATGATACGAACAACGCCGAACATGGCAGCTGCGTGTCCAGCCTTGAGTCCGAAGATGTCTGTGTAGAAGAACAGCAAATACATGCTGATGGTCTGATAGATGAGGTTCTGCGCGAGGTCACCAGAACCGAAACCGATGCGTTGCATCCAGTTTAGCTTGTAAAAGCCTTTGTTTTGTAAATTTTCCATTATGGTTAATAGTTTGGGTTTTAGTTTTTATTTTTTTTGTTGTTTGTAGGGCGAACATTTGTGAGCCGCGATTCAGGTTTTTATGCGGCGAATCGGCTCGGAAGGTTTAGCTCGGCGGCCGAAGGGAAAGCCAAATCCTCGCCCTACATCCAAGCCCTCAAGTCTATTAAAAGTTCCCACCCTGGGGGTAGGGGTTATTTTATCGCCTCTGCAGCCATCTTTCCCATCAGCTCATAGCCGGCAGGATTGAGGTGAAGCCAGTCGTCGCTGTATTTCTGCAGGAGCTTTGCAGGATCCTGTGGGTCGCGAACGGCAGCGTCGAAGTCTATGCAGCCTTCTGCAACCTTCTGAGTGCGAATCCATTCGTTCACGGTCTGGCGTGCAGCCTCGTGGAAGAAAGTATAATAACCATTGCCCTTGAAAGGACAGATTGTTGCGATATAGACCTTCATTCCTGCTGCATGAGCCTTCTCTGTCATAGTCTTGTAAGCCTCAATAAGTTCGTCGGCAATTACAAGACTGTTGCCCTTAGGATTCTTCTCGTTGGCACAACCGATGTCATTAACACCTTCGTAGATGATAAGAGTCTTTGCTGCTGTCTGAGCAAGAACGTCGCGATCAAAACGAACGAGAGCTGGCTGACTGAGTCCACCGCGGAGAACAGCATTGCCGCCGATACCCTGATTCAGCACGCCAACCTTTCCGTCAAGAGCTTCTGCCATGCGGTCTGTCCAGCGGTTCTGGAGGTTGGTTGTTGTTCCGCGACCGTCAGTAATGCTGTTGCCTAGAGCAACGACAACCGGAGTCTCCTTTGGAGCCATTACATCAAGCGATGCGATGTTGTACCAGTGGTCAAGACGCTCTGCTGATTCTACGCCAAAATCAGACTTTGGCTTTGCCTCGCCTTCGATGATGTAAGAAGTTGTGCGAGAACCGCGGTGAGAAGTAGCATGCTCTGGAGTCTGGTTTCCGTAAGAGATTGTTACGGAAAGACGCTGTAGTGGCTTAAGATTGTACTTGATATTGTCAGAGTAAACATCCTTGCCAGCCTCAATCTTCACGCTGCGCTTACCGTTGAACGTAAGATATTTTGCGGTCTTTACATCAATGTCGTAAAGATCCTTTGTGTCTGCAATATACACAGACTTGATATCAACAGCCTCGTTTCCGAAGACATTGCTCAGCTGCATACGCATCACGTCGCCGCCGATTGACACATGGATTATCTCGCGAACGGCACGATTCGACAAGCTTGCCTTTGGCATGTCGCTTGGTCCGGTGTACTCAACGGCAGTTGCCCAAGTACCTGTCCATTGCAAATCCTGCGCGTTTTTGTTCTGTGCGTATGAAAATGCGCCGAAAAGTAATGACATAAGCGTCAGTGTAGTTAGTTTTTTTAAGGTTATGTTTCGCATAGTGGTAAAGAGAAAATTTAGTATTATTTGTGCGCAAAGTTAATAATTATTAAGCGCAATCACGCATAAAAACCTTTTAATTTGAAACAAATGTATCATTTTGAAAGGTTTTGGTAGTGTTTTGCCACCTCTGATACAAAATTTAGTTTGATTTATCTTGCGAGAAAACGACTTTTTGCTTACCTTTGCTGCATGATAATAGTAATAGCTGATGACATAACGGGAGCTGCGGAGATTGCTGGAATAGCAAAAACTGCCGGTTTCAACACTAAGCTCGTGATGATAGGGGAAAGCGCGACGGAAGACGAGAACTCTGTTGCGAAGGACGATTTCATGGCAGATGTAATCGTCTATGCTACCGACACACGACAGATGAGTGAGGAGGATGCGGTGAGATTAGTTGAACAATTGGTTAAGTCTTTACCTTCAAATTGCGTTCTTTTCAAGAAGACGGACTCGGTTCTTCGCGGTCATATTCTGGCAGAATGCAAGGCTATAATGCAACAAACAGCATACGAAAAGCTGCTGCTCATGCCACAGAATCCGTCGAAAGGTCGAATCGTTAAAGGCGGAATGTATTATATAAATAATGTGCCGCTCAACGAAACACAGTTTGCAAACGACCCGGAATTTCCGGCAAAGTCAGCGGTTGTCACGACTTTTGGCGTACCAGATGCAGAGAGCAAAGAGGACATTGAGAATATTCTGCAATCAGCAGACGAAAAAACTCTCTTAGCTGGAGCAGCGGATTTATTCACCGCCATGATAAGTCGCTATGTCTCAACTACTTGCAGATCTTACAGCACAGAAACCTTTAAGACAGAAGAGCCTCGTCAGGAAGTAGAATCGCATCAATCAGAAACTACAGCAAACGATTCCGCCAAGCCACAGAAACTCATCCTCGTCTGCGGCAGCACTCAGAGCACGAAAGTGGCAGAATCTCCACTTTGCAGAAGGTTTGATGCCGTAGAATGCAATATGCCAGCAGATGTCTTCTACGGAAAAAGTTCTGCAGAAGCATGGAAGGATGATCTTCTCAATGCCTTTACGAATCACGGCATTGTGCTGACAATCAACTATCCAGCACAAGGTGGAAAGGATTTCGCTGTCAGATTGAGAAAGACCATGGCAGATGTTGTGAAGACTCTTGCAGATAAAAAGAACTCTCTTTCGGATGCAGAGAACTCTCTTTCGGAGAATCGCGGAAAGATTTCCACTTCCGACAGATTATTACTTATTATTGAAGGCGGAGCAACAGCCTTTGAAGTTCTGAAGACGCTCGGATGGAACAGTTTCCGCGTAGTGAAAGAGCACTTTCCAGGAGTAGTAGAAATAGCTAATAGTCAGGCGAATATCATCTTGAAACCTGGCAGTTATCCGTGGGGAAACATGCTTGGGTAAAGTCAAAGAGCAAAAACAACGCTCGCGCCCGAACATATAATATATGTTAAAAAGAATTGGTGTATTGTTAATTTCTTTGCCCAAAGGTCTTGTTTTGTCACTTTTTTTCATAACTTTGCCCCGATAAAACTGCTCATTTACGAGAAATTGCAAGCTAAATCCCCAAGAAAATGGCAAAGAATCGCAAATCATTTATCGTAGGATTACTTTACTCTATCCTCGCATCATTCCCTTTATTCTGTAGCGCTCAGTCAATTGAGTCGCTATGGAAGGATTATTATGACGCAGAAAGTAAAGACCTTCCAAAGACTCAGCTGAATGTGCTGAAGAAGATTTCAAAGAAGGCAGAAAACGAGAAAAACTATGCAAATCTCCTTAAATCAGAACTGAAGATGGTGGAGATAATGGACGAATTGGCTCCAGACTCAGCTGAAATAATGGGAGAGAATCTTCTGAAGAAAACCGAGAAGATGAAAAGCAAGGATAAGGTGGCATACGCTATCTTCAACCTCGCCATCTCACGTGGTTTCCATTCGTTGCATATAAAAAACGGCAAGACTTCCAACCATTATCTTGAAGAAGCCTTTGCCGACATGGATATTCTTGCCAACACAAAGACTGACGATTGGACCGCTATCATAAAGGAAGGTTCCGGCTCAGAGATATTCAACCGTGACATTCTATCGTTGATGGGCATTGAAGCTTACCAGCAAGAGCGCCTATACAACTATTATAAGACAAAGGGCAACCGCAGGGCTTGCGCTTATCTGGCTCAGAATTCAGATATAAATAAAGGCAATCAGAACCTGCCTGGATTTATTGAAGAATACAAGGATCTTCCTGAAGGCGCTCTCCTCGCAAAGCAATATTATCAGTATAGTAAGCACAATACTAATATGACGGCAGCTGAACGTTATCAGCTTCTGCAGACCTACCGCAAGCAATGGGCAGGAACAAAGGAAGCTGCGATATTTGAGAACTTCGAAAAGGATCTGCAGCAAGCTTTGCTGAGAATAACTCCTATCCCTGGCATTGTACACACAAACCAGGAAACAACTCTTAAGATAACGTCAGGAAACGTCAGCAAGGCAAAGCTCACCATTATTCCGCTCAACATTGCTGGTCGTGATATTCCGGAAAACACCCGCAACAACTACTACGAGAATCTACTCGCGGATTACGCAGTTAAGTCTGGCAACGGCTACAAAGGACAGATAGAAATCTCCAAAGACTTCAACATAGAGAACTTCTATACGGAGGCTAAGGACAGCATCGTCATCCCTGCCCTAAAGTGCGGTGTCTATATGCTGAAACTGGAATCACAGGACGAGAAAGACCAGACATCATACAAGCATCCTGATGGTTTCACTATAAACAAACCTTCAACCCACACTACTGACTACGCACTTTTCTACGTCAGCGACCTTAAGATTATTCGTCTCGGTCTGCCGGACAATAAGGAAAGATTGGTGGTTGTGGATTCAAAGACTGGTCATGAGGTAAAGAATGCCAAGACTAAGGATAACGGCTACCGTGGCATCGTGGCTTATACCGACACGGACAACGGCATGCCTTTTACAAGAATCTACGAGCAGAGATTCCACTCTTCCACTCCAGAAAAGGAAGATTATCACATCAACATGTACCTTGACCGCGGCATCTACCGTCCTGGTCAGACAGTTCATGTGGCTGCCATCTCGCATAAGATAACAAACGGCATCAAGACTAAGGTCGTGGCAAACGAAAAGATAGAGTTCACGCTCAAGGACGCCAACTATCAAGAGATAGCAAGCAAGACTGTGAAAACCGATGATTTCGGCACAGCCACTGCGGAGTTCGTTCTTCCAACAGACAGACTCACTGGCGAATGGCTCATTGAAGTTGAGGGGGAAGAAGATGAAACAGAAGTGTATTTCAGGGTCGAGGAATACAAGCGTCCTACGTTTGAGGTTTCTTTCAAGAAATACGAAAAGGAATATCAGCTTGGCGACACCATCAAGGTCACTGGTGTGGCAAAGACTTATGCGGGTGTTCCTGTAGCAAATGCAAAGGTTGCCTACACCGTTGACCGCCAATTGCCTTGGTGGGCTTGGTGGAGAGGTTATAGCACAGGCGACATCAAGAGAGACACCATAGTAACAGACGACAAAGGTGAGTTTGAAGTTACCGTGCCTCTCACTATACCTAAAGATCAGAAAATAGACGACAAGAACGACATCATCTGCTATCATTATAAGATAAAAGCTGCCGTAACAAGCATTTCTGGCGAAACTCGTGAAGGCGAAGAGAGCATTACCGCCTCCAACAAGCCGCTGATGTTCAAGATTTCCATTAAGGACAAGTTCCGTAATGATGAAAATTCAGGTTTTTCCGTAACAGTCAAGAACAGCGCAGGAAAGGAAATGAAAGAGGCAAAACTTGCCTTTAAGATTGACAATAAGCCTAAGCAATACTCTACCGTAAAGGAAGTTAACGAGGCTATAAAGACTCTTCCTTCTGGCAAGCACAAGATAATTGGCAAGGCTTCATATAAAGATATTGTAGAAAACGACACGGTCAACTTTACCATCTTCTCGCTTGATGACAAGACTCCAGTAGAATACACT
>JAZRYU010000055.1:0-5135 GCA_045600885.1 Prevotella sp. | reverse complement strand
CTGACTACCTCTCTCGCACAAAGGAAAGCGACCTTCAAGCTGTTTCTGACTACGCTAAGAGCAGATACGGTTACGACACAGGTTCTTACAATTCATTCCCTGCTGACGAGAAGACTGACCGCTACATGGTACGTCTGGACTGGAACATCACAAACGACCACCGCGTAGCTGTTCGTTACAACTACACTAAGAACCTCATCTGGAACTCTCCAAACGGAACTTCTATGGATGGTGGCGCTCGTATGCCAAGCTACCGTATGTCTGACCGTTCAATGTCGTTTGCCAACTCAATGTACTCTATGGAGAACATTTCCAAGTCTTGGTCGTTCGACTTGAACAGCCGTTTCTCTAACAACATCCAGAACCAGTTCCTCGCTACTTACTCACAGCACGATGATATTCGTGGCACAAACTCTGCCGACTTCCCATTCATCGACATCCTTGACGGAGACCTCACTGGCGGCGCTGGCGAAGACAACTACATGGCTCTCGGTTACGGGCTCTTCACTTACAACAACGGTGTTCACAATAAGGTCCTCAACATCAAGGACGACGTAAACATCGACCTCGGCAAGCACAAGCTTCTCATCGGTGCTTACTATGAGCATCAGATGGCTGACAATGCTTATATGCGTAACGGTACTGGCTATTATCGCTACAACTCTGTAAGCGATTTTCTCAATGGTGCTGCTCCTGAAACAGTCTGCCTCACATACGGTTACGGCGGTGAGACTAATCCTGCTGCTCGCGTAACATTCAATAAGGCTGCTGTTTATGCTCAGGACAACTGGACAGTTAACGATAAACTCAAGCTCAATCTTGGTCTTCGTTTCGACGGTCTTTTCTTCGACAATAAGGACCTCATGACAAACAACAAGATCCTTGAACTTGACTACAACGGCCGTAACATCGACACAGGTAAGTGGCCTTCTGCCGGCCTTTCTATTTCTCCTCGCATCGGTTTCACTTACGACGTTCTCGGCGACAAGAGCCTCACTCTCCGTGGTGGTACAGGTTTGTTCTCTGGTCGTATTCCTCTCGTGTTCTTCACTAACATGCCAACAAACGGCGGTATGGTTCAGTATCAGGCACAGCTCACTGCAAGCAAGCACAACCTCAACAAGTTTACTGGCGGTCTCATCAAGGAGGAAGGCAAGTCTTACGCTGAGTCTCTCAAGAACTTCCTTGTTCAGAACTACGGTATGCCTGAGACAATCACTCCAGAACAGGGCTCTAAGCCTTCTGCTGTTAACGGTGTAGATCCTAAGTTCAAGATGCCACAGGTATGGAAGACTTCTATTGCTCTCGACTATCAGTTCCCAACAAGCTTCCCTCTCATGGCAACAGTAGAAGGAATCTTCAACAAGACCATCAATGATGTTTGCATCTCTGACTGGAGCATCCAGCCTGTAGGCGGCTTCGCTCGTTTCAACGGTGCTGACAATCGTCCTATCTATCCAGACAACTTCCGTTCTGGCACAAAGGCTTTCGTTCTTGAGAACACAAGCAAGGGTTACGGCTGGCAGGGCAACATCACTCTCAAGGCTAATCCAGTACAGTGGCTCAACCTCGAAGCTTCTTACACTCACACTGTAAAGAAGGAACTCACTTCTATGCCAGGTTCTGCTGCTGAGTCTGCTTTCACTTACGTTCCTACTGTGGAAGGTCCTAACAACATCCGTCTCCACGACGCTCTCAACGTTACTCCAAACCGCTACTATGTAAGCGCAGGCGTAAACGACAAGAAGGGCAATCACTTCAGCCTCATCCTCGAAGGCTTCCAGGCAAGCGAAGGTGTTTCTTACATGATGCAGAACGACATGAACAGCGACGGCTACAACTATGACGCTGTTTACGTTCCAACAGATGCTCAGGTGGCTAACGGCGAATTCCGTTTCGTTTCTGAGGACGACAAGACTCGCTTCATGGATTATGTTCACGCAAGCGACTACCTCAAGGGTGTTCAGGGCGGTTACACAGAGGCTTATGCTGTAAGCAAGCCTTGGGTTCACCGCGTTGACCTCGCTTACAAGCACGACTTCAAGTTCAAGATTGGTTCTACAACTCAGAAGTTCCAGCTTTCTGCTGACGTAAAGAATGTTATGAACCTCTTCAACAGCTCATGGGGCGTAATGAAGACTCTCAACACTAATCTCGGTTCTTCTGGTGCTGCTCGTATTCTTAAGTATGAAGGTGTTGACAAGGAAGGCTACGCTACATTCTCTACTCCAAAGACTATAAACGGCAAGACTGACACATTCACTTACAATCACGCTATCGGTCAGTGCTGGTATATGTCTATCGGTATCAAGTATTTCTTTAACTAATAATAACTGATTAGCTGTAGGGCGAGGATTTCCGAGCCGTAACTCAAATAGAATCGGCTCACAAATGTTCGCTCTACATCCTAAAGAATTTTACGATATGAAACTAAAATATTTCTTTTCAGCTATAATCGCTGTGTTGGGTCTTACTTCAGTTATTAGCTGTAGTGAAGACTTTGAACCAACATTCCAGGACGGCTTGACAGTGTCACAATCATACGTGGCTCTCATAGACAAGAGTGATTCCATTACCACTTCAACTATCACCGTAAACGCCAAGGCTGAATGGTCAATTGAAATGGATGAGGCTACTGCAAAGTGGCTTACTATATCTCCTATGAACGGCAGTGCCGGTTCTACTGAAGTGAAATTCTCTGCTAAAAAATACGAAGGACGCGAGGCTACCGTTAAGATTGTTTCTGGCGACAAGACTCAGATCATAAACGTAATTCAGGGCAAGGCTTCTGTAAAAACAGCCACTTGTGCAGAGGTTAACGCTCTCTCTAGTCCTGAAGGCAAGACCTATCAGGTAAAGGGTACTGTTACCCGTATTGCCAACACAACTTACGGCAACTGGTATCTTGATGATGGCACTGGCGAAGTTTACATCTATGGTACTCTCGACAAGAACGGCGCAGAAAAGAACTTCTCCTCTCTCGGCATTGAAGTTGGCGACGAAGTGACTGTTCAAGGACCTAAGTCTATTTACGGTACCACTGTTGAACTCGTGAACGTAACTGTGTTGAAGATTGAAAAGTCGCTCATCAAGGTTGACTCTGTAGATCCAGAAAACGGTTCGCTCCCTGCAGAAGGTGGTTCTTTCACCGTTAACCTCTCTTGCAAGGGCGAAGGTATTTCTGTTGAAGTACCAGAGGATGCTCAGTCTTGGCTTTCAATCAAGGCTATAAAGGGAAATACTATTGTATTTAACGCAGCTGAAAATAACGCGGGTCCTCGTGGTACGACTATCAAATTCAGCACCACTGACGGAAAGAAAGAATATTCTTGTCAGACATCTCTCAGCCAGGGCGGAAAGTCTGGTACTATTGACCTCCCAATGACCGTTGAAGAAGCTATCGCCGCAGCTCAAGCAGGTCTGGCAAACCCAGTTTACGTTAAGGGTATCGTTTGTGAACTCGTTAAGGGTGGTTTTGACGCTAACTATGGTAATGGCTCGTTCTGGATTTCTGCCGACGGTACTTACGCAGGTGACAAAACGAAGGAATTCGAAGCTTATCAGGTGAACTGGCTAAATGGCGCAAAATGGACGACAGCAAATCCTCAGATTGAGGTTGGCGCAGAGGTCGTTATCTATGGTCCTCTCACTGTGTACAATGGAACTTCTGAGACTCAGGGTAAGGGTGCTGCTCATATCCATAGTATCAATGGTGTGACAACAGATGACAATGGTGTCGGAACACTCTCTGCTCCATTCAATGCTCTCGGTGGTATTGCTGCTGCCAAGGCTGGTATCCAAAACAAGGTTTACGTTGAAGGTATCGTTTGTGAACTCGTTAAGGGTGGCTTCGATGCTAACTACGGAAATGGTTCGTTCTGGATTTCTGTTGATGGCACTTACGGAAAAGACTTGAGCAAGGAATTTGAAGCTTACCAGGTCAACTACCTTGGTGGTATAAAATGGACTGCAGATATGCCACAGATTGCAAAGGGTGACAAGGTCGTTATATATGGTCCTCTCACTACTTACAACGGTACTTCAGAGACCCAAGGTAAAGGTGCTGCTTATGTTTATAGCCTCAATGGAAAGACTGAATAACAAAATCTCTCTCCAAAATAAAAGATGCAGGTTCGCTCGAACCTGCATCTTTTATTTTGGTAACTATATACTATCTGACCTGAATAATCATTAAAGATTTTTGTTAATTTTTTCTTTTGACAAACAATGGTCAACAATAGGCAGAAATTTTAATCAATAATTAATTTTTGATATAATTCTTGTAAATTGTTGATAATTCTTGTCTTAAGAAAATGTATATAATTTCTTTTATTTATCACTTTTCCTCCACCAGCCTCTTGATGTACTGACAGATCATGTTTATGCCTTTCGTATTGTCGCCACCATTCGGGATTATCACATCCGCATATTTCTTTGAAGGCTCAATAAATTGCTCATGCATTGGTTTCAGTACTTCAAGATAGCGATCAATAACCATGCTGACCGTACGACCACGATCAACCGTATCACGGAGGATGTTTCTGATAAGACGTTCGTCGGCATCAGTATCAACGAAAATCTTAAGGTCCATCATTTCGCGAATCTCCGGCTGAGTCAGCGTCATGATACCTTCAATAATCATCACCTTGTGCGGCTCTACATGAACAGTCTCAGGCAGACGGTTAGAAATAATATAACTGTATGTAGGCTGCTCAATAGCCTGACCTTTCTTCAGCATTTCTATCTGCTCAAGAAGAAGTTTCCAGTCAAAAGCATCAGGATGGTCAAAGTTTATCTGCTTACGCTCTTCTGGCGTAAGATCAGAAGTGTCATTATAGTATGAGTCCAGTGGAACGACTGCCACATAATTCTTCGGCAGCGATTCCACTATTTTTCTTACAACGGTTGTTTTTCCAGAGCCAGTTCCACCGGCTATTCCTATTATTGTCATATGCTTAGGCGAATGCTAAATTGTACATTGTTAATGGTAAATTGTAAATGCAATTACTTCATCTTCTTCGCAAGATACATCACCACAGGAAGGTGGTCTGAATAGCCGTTAAGCCAAGAACCTCCCGCGTGAGTACGCTTTGGAGTACCCTTGTATTTTCCTTCTGAGTTAATGAGGTATGGGC
>JAZRYU010000054.1:0-44834 GCA_045600885.1 Prevotella sp. | reverse complement strand
GTAGCCTACCTCACGGCCACCAACACCGATGTCACCAGCAGGAACGTCGCAGTCAGCACCGATGTGACGATAGAGCTCAAGCATGAATGCCTGGCAGAAACGCATAACCTCAGCGTTAGACTTGCCACGTGGAGAGAAGTCTGAACCACCCTTAGCACCACCCATAGCGAGTGTAGTGAGAGAGTTCTTGAAAGTCTGCTCAAAAGCAAGGAACTTGAGGATTGAAAGGTTTACTGACTTATGGAAACGGATACCTCCCTTGTAAGGACCGATAGCGTTGTTGTGCTGGATACGGTAACCCATGTTGTTCTGGATCTGACCCTTGTCGTCCATCCAAGAAACACGGAACTGATATACGCGATCTGGAATACAGAGACGCTCGATGAGGTTGACAGCGTCAAACTCAGGGTGCTTGTTGTACTCCTCCTCGATTGTACCGAGAACTTCTTCTACTGCCTGGATGTACTCAGGCTCATTTGGGAATCTCTGCTTGAGATTCTGGAGAACTTCTTGTGCGTTCATTTCTTTTCTAGGTTTTAAGTTTTAGTATAATGTGTTTTTAAACTTTCTGTGTTGGTAGAGTTTATATAATGTGTTCGCAAACAAAATGTTAAAATATTGGTTGTTTTTAGTGACTTTTTGTCATTCTTTTTCGTTTGCGAGTGCAAAATTAGTAACTTTTTAGTAAAAATAATAGCAAATAGTAAGTTTTTTTCTTATTTTGCTTACTTTTTGTTATATATCAAACTTTTCAGATTATTGTTTATTTGAATATAGCTTTATTTCACATTTTTATAATAATGAATCATAGTAATCAAACCTTTGACAAAGAACTCTAGATTTTTCCTTAAGATTTAAAATCATTTCCCTAAGGATTTGTAATCGTTTTCCTTAAGTTTTTTAATAGATATCCTATTCTTTTATTATTCACCTCAAGACAACAATTTGTTTAATCCCCTTTGATGCGTGTACTATTTTTGCAAATATTGTACCACTCTTCTTCTTTTTTATATATATTTAGTGTTTTTTTTTTATAAATGTTTGTTAGTTCAAAATTTTATTCTTAACTTTGCAACGTTGAAATAGTGCGACAGTGGAACTGGTGTGAACCCCTTCCTCTGTTATTAACGGTAGTATTAAAGAAATTTACATAATTGTTAATTTGTTATACCGTTTTTCGAAACGGTTGATTGTTGTTGTGTGTGTAACGGGACTCGTGAGAGCCCCGTTATTCTTTTTATGTATGAGTCTTCTAAATGAATGCAAGTATAGAAAATGTCCTATACGTCTCTAATATAAAGAGAGGTATAGGACATTTTATGGTTTCTTTTACTAATAGTTATAAATTAGTCCGTCATCTACTTCATATTCATTTCGTCTATTGTCATCGTTGTTTTCACGCTGACGAAATCCGTTGTTGAGATCTTCCTCGTTGATAAGTTGGTTTTGGTCTAGGTTGTCAAGGTCACTATCGTAGTCAAGACTGTCGTTAATATAGTCAAGACTGTCTAGAGAGTAAGAGCTTGGTCGTTGTTCGCATGTGAACATGTATTCGTCTATATCTAATCCAAGAGGCATTTGGAAATGTCCGCGATATTTATGGAACTTCGCATCACCCATCACAGAGCGCATGAAAAGACCGCAGATTGGCAGAGCTGTTCTACCGCCATAACCACCAGAACGGAAATGTACACTACGGTATTCTCCTCCAACCCATGCTCCGCAGACGAGATTTGGAGAAACGCACATGTACCAACCGTCGGAATTATTGTTTGTTGTACCTGTCTTACCACCGAAGTCTGTATCTGTAAACGTGCCTACATATTCGCGTAGAGGAACAGATGTTCCGTGAGCATCCGTCATGCCGCCCTTGAGCAGCTGCTGCATGTAAAAAGCAGAAAGTGGCGGAATGGCACGTGTTTCTCGAGTTTTTGAACGATAGATTTCATTGCCCTGTTGGTCGAGAATCCTTGTCACGAGCACAGGCTTCACGTGATTTCCGTTATTTGCTATAGTGCTGTAGGCATTGACCATATCGAACAGAGTGACGTCTGATGCACCAAGAGCAAGAGACGGTTGAACGTCAAGTTCACTTCTGATGCCCATATCGTGAGCCGTTTCTGCAATACGTTCTACGCCAAGCTCTTGACCAAGACGAACGGCTATGGAGTTGATGCTTCGCGCAAATGCTGTCTTTAACGTGAGAGAGTCACCAGAGAAGCGTCCGTTGGCATTACCCGGAGACCAAACGACGTTCTTATGCTGCTTGGCATCCCATGTTGTGATAGAGAAGTTTTCGTCTCGACGTCGGTCGCAAGGAGTCATACCTTGATTCATGGCTTCTGTATATACGAAGAGCTTGAATGTGGATCCAGGCTGGCGCATTGAGTTCACCTTATTATATTGCCATGTCTTATAGTCAACATCGCCCACGTATGCACGTACATAGCCTGTATTTGGCTCCATAGCCATGAAGCTGCAATGGAGGAATTTGACCATATATGCAAGAGAATCAAGTGTGGACATCTCTGTTTCATAGAAATGGTCGTTGTTGCGATAGGTGAAGAGTTTCACTTTATGCTTCTTGCGCAGATAGTAGTTTATGGAGTCTGGCTGTGAAGGGAACTTTGCCTTTAACTGCTCATAAACAGGAAGCTTCTTGATAGTCTTATCAATAAAATCCTTATCCTCACCACCGTTTTCGTTTCGCCAAGGATTCTCGCCTGCCCAGCCTTCATTGAAGGATAGCTGAAGGGAATGCATGTGCTGCCAAGCGGCCTTCTCCGCATATTTCTGCATGCGAGTGTCGAGTGTGGTATAAATCTTTAGTCCGTCTTCTTCGAGGTCGTAGCCTTCTTCGTCGCAGAATTCCTCCAGTTCCTTAGCTACAGCTTCGCGGAAATATGGAGCTATGCCATCAATGGTCTGCTCAAAGTTAAGCGAGAGTGATATTGGTTTTGCCGAATATTCATCAAGTTCAGTCTTACTGAGATGATGGTGTTTATACATCTGCTGCAGGACGACATTACGGCGATTGAGCGAATTCTCCGGATTGATGCGAGGATTGTATGTAGTGATAGCCTTTAGCATTCCTACAAGGATGGCACATTCGTCTATGGTCAGCTCTTTAGGAGTCTTGTTAAAGTATGCTTTTGCTGCCGTCTTTATGCCATAGATGTTTCCTCCGAATTCAACCGTATTGGCATACATGAGGAGAATCTCATCTTTCGTGTAGTTCATTTCAAGAAGGGAGGCTGTCATCCATTCCTTCGACTTTGTGATAGCCATGCCAAGGCCAGGAACATGACAAAGCGGACCAGTACTATGGCGAGAACGGGTTCTGAAAAGATTCTTTGCCAGCTGCTGAGTGATAGTGGAAGCACCACGTGGTTTCTGACGGAGGAAAGCATCCTTCATCGCTCCGAGAACAGCCTCAAGGTCAATTCCCTTATGCACGTAGAATCGTTCGTCTTCGGTATCTACGAGACATTCCCAAAACTTTGGCGTGATGGCGTTGTAGCTTACGGGAGAGCGGTTCTCGTTGTAGAATTTTCCAATGAGAACGCCGTCGTCGCTATATATTTCTGACGCAATAGGACTCTTGACGTGCTTGATGTCGTAGATGCTCGGACAACTACCGAATAGCCCAAGGAAGTTGAAGAACACCATGATGAAGAACATCAGGATAGCAATGATGGATGATGCAAGGAAAAGAGCGGTCTTAGTGTACCACGCCCTTCCGCGATAGAGTCTAAAGTACCATCGGAACATCTTATAGATTATCACGAATGGCCATGTCAATATACGTAATAATATCATCTTCGTCGTTTGGATTAAACCATTTTATATTTTTGTCTCGCCTGAACCATGTAAGCTGCTTTCGGGCGTATTTTCGAGAATTGTTCTGTATCTTCTCAATAGCCTCTGGGAGAGAATACGTTCCGTCAAAATATTGGAAAAGTTCTTTGTACCCCACGGTGTTGAGGGAATTGAGATTTCGGTATTTATAAACGCGGCGTGCTTCTTCTACCATTCCGTCATCAATCATCTGAAGTACACGGCGATTAATTCGGTCGTAGAGTTCCTCGCGAGGTCGGTCGAGTCCAATCTTAACCACTTTGAACGGACGTTCCTTCTTTGTGTTCGTGCGAAATGAAGTGTAGGTCTTGCCTGTCTGATAGCATATCTCCAGAGCATGAATGATGCGTTTGGGATTCTTGAGATCTACGATGGCGTAATACTCAGGATCTAGGAGTCGAAGTTCTTCGCGCATCTTGTCTATGCCCTCGTAGCTGTATCGGTCGAGAAGGTCTTGACGGATATCTTCACGAACGGTCGGAATGTCATCTATTCCATTGCAGACAGCGTCAATATACATCATTGATCCACCAGAAAGAAGATGTACCTTCTGTTCAGAGCGAGCATTGATATGTGCCAAAACTTCCTCCTCATAGCGAGAAGCACTGTAGTAATCATGGATAGTTAGATTGCCCACGAAAAAGTGCTCCACTCTACGTAGATCTTCCGCAGGAGGCGCTGCTGTACCGATAGGCAATTCCCTAAACATTTGACGGGAATCGCAGTTTATCAGCGGAACACCCAAATGTTCAGCCAACTTTAAGCAAAGCGCAGACTTACCTACACCAGTAGGACCAAGAATTACTATTAGCGTCACTTTATTCTATTTTCAGAGATTCATAAGCTTCTTTCTCAACATCACCCATCTCGAATTCTTTGGCAGCGTCTGCCTTGATGGCTTCAATCCATTCGTTATAGGCATCTTCTGCATCTTCATCGATTGTCTCAAGGTCAGAGAAATACTTGTCAATGATGTAGAGTGTATATTGTTCAAGGTAAGTATTGTAAGCAGAGAAGGCATCCTTAAGGGAATCTTCTAGTGACTCAATCGTCTTGTAGTCGTTATACTCCAGACTGTTTATGATGTTGTCAAGGTCAACCTTAGGAAGGAGAAGTCCGCCGAGATCATGCCACTGTCTGATGTACTCGCGTTCATAGCAGTCGGTAGAGAGATTCTCCTTATTCATATAGACGAAAAGAAGGAGAGCTTGACGGTAGATTTCAAGGCCTTTGACAAGAGAGCTACGCTTGATGAGGCAGCCATTGTATTCATATTCGGCAACGTCGTAGCCATATTCTTTCTGAAGATATTCAAGTGTATAGATAGCCTTCTCAATCTTCTCTACAACATAAGGAGAGAGCCAAGAGAAATTAATCAGACTACGCTTGTAGCTGTTCTCACGCTTATCGCGCTTAGGCCATTTATTCACATCTCTGTATGTGCCCAGCGTAGAGAGGTTGCGAGCTGGTACGAGCCACGTCTTCTTTCCATCGCCGAATACGTATGAGAACGGCAGATTGCGTGTATCGGGATGCGTAGAAATCTTGTTCATACACATAGAGAAAGCGCCGATATTAGCAGGATGAAGAATGTGAGCACCACTTGCAGTCTTGCTTCCACGCTCAAGGGTTCCATAGTGAACTGGTCCTATCTTGTAGGCATGGTTAGAGTAGTTTGTTGCAGAGCCGGCATTATAGAAAGAGATGTCAACTCCGATGAGAAGTGTACTCTTATGGTGAGAAGCTGAGAACGGTCCGCAGAAGGCTGCACACGCTTCGCCATTACTCATATAAGAGTTAGCAAAGAATACGGAGTTTTCTGCTTGAAAACCGTTGGAAATGGTACAAGCTTCTCCTACGAAACAATTTGTAAGCAATGCATTATTAAGTACAGATGAACCGTTTACGAGAATACTATCTTCAATGACTACGCCTGTTCCGATATATATGTTGGCATCACCAGAACCTTCAATGGAACATTCTGCAAGTCGCTGAGCACCAGTTATCTCAACATAATTGCCTATCTGGCAGTTAATAATCTCTTTTACATCGTGGATGATTGTGTCATGACCAACGTGTCCGAAAGCGGTATTTATTGTTAGTGTCTCGTTGCGTACGAGATTGTAGAGATTATCATAAGCCTGTTTCTTATGCTTGTTGCAATAGACCATGAGGGCGGCAATGTTGCTGGTAAGACCGTTGAAGGCGATGATGTTACCGTCGCCAGCCTCGTTCAGAACGGCAATGGTCTTTGTTTTTGTGTCGGCATCGCCTGTGTTCTGTAATAAGCCAACCTTGGAGATGTAGCAGTTGTCACCTATCTCATAGTTGCCAATAGTAGAGTAGAATACACCAGAATGACGTTTTACATTAGGAGCAATCTCTACCTCTTTATCGAAAGAGCCGAGGGAAACTTCACCATAAAACTCAACACCACGAACATACTCTGGAGAGAAATTTTCTGAAACGGTGATACTTCTCCAATTTTCTGCAACACAACCCTGACGCTGTAATTGCTCTATTTCATCTATTCTAAGACTGCGATACATAATGATGATTTACAATTTACGGATTTACAATTTACGGATTTACAAATTAAAGTGAATTGATGTGAACGCATTAAAGTGGTTCCTCATAATCGTCGAGGCGATTATTCCATAGATACTTGCGTGTTTCGTTTACTATCACTCCGCTAAGGAAGATAAGAGCGATGAGGTTTGGTATAGCCATAAGAGCGTTTAGACAATCGGCAAAAGTCCAAACAAGACCAAGGTCCATAGTTGCTCCGATGAATATGGCTATTACATAGAATATGCGATAATAAACCGATTTTATATGTAGATATTGTGCCGCACGTTCACCATATATTTCCCAGCCGATAATAGTAGAAAAAGCAAAGGTCAGAAGACCGAAAGCAAGGAATGGAGCTCCGTAAGGAATCTTGGAGAAGGCAAGTTCTGTAAGTGTGTTTCCGTTTGCAGATGAACCGTCTGTAATTCCCGGATTAGCAATTATCGTGCTGACGATGACGAGTCCTGTGAGAAGGCAGATGACGACACTATCCCAAAAAGTACCGCTGGAACTGACCAAAGCCTGACGAACAGGATTTCTCGTCTTTGCCGAAGCCGCCACGATAGGTGCACTACCCATACCGGATTCATTAGAGAACAGACCTCGAGCGACACCATATCGACATGCTATCATTACACTGCTACCGATGAAACCACCTCCAGCAGCTGCAGGAGAGAACGCTCTTTCAACAATGAGCTGAATGGCTGGCCAAATGTAAGCATAGTTCATTACAAGTATAACGATACAGCCAATGATATAAAGGACAGCCATGAAAGGAACAAGTGCCGTACAGACCTTTGCAATGCTCTTTATTCCACCAAGGAGAACGGCTCCTGCTAGTGTCATGACGAGAAGTCCGCTAATCCATGTCGGAATGCCGAAAGCTTTGTCTGCAAAGGTGGAAATTGCATTTGCCTGAACAGTATCACCAATGCCAAAGGCAGCTAATGCTGTAAAAATAGCGAAGGCTATACCGAGTTTCTTCCATCCAAGACCTCTTTCCAGTGCATACATAGGACCGCCGTTAACTTTTCCGTCTTTGTCAGTAACGCGATATTTTACAGCAAGTAATCCTTCAGCATACTTTGTTGCAATGCCGAATATTGCTGTTATCCAACACCAGAATATAGCACCAGGTCCACCGAGAGAGATTGCTGTTGCAACACCTACAATATTACCAGTACCGATAGTAGCAGCAAGGGCTGTGGCAAGTGCTCCAAACTGCGTAACCTCTCCATTTGCGCCGTGATCTTTCTTGAGAGAAAGCTTTATTGCCTTGAAGATGTGGCGCTGTGGAAACTTCAGTCTGATGGTGAGGAACACGTGAGTTCCGAGAAGGAGAATCATCATCGGCCATCCCCAAAGGATGTCTGACAAAGATGTTATTCCTTCAGAAATTAGAGTTCCAATACTGTTCAGAAATTCTTCCATATATAATAAATGTGTAGTTTAGGTTTTTGTATTTCTAGTCTATTGTGAGTTTGTCAAACTCCATCTTGTCAAGACCTTCTCCCGTAACTGTAACAATATAAGTTCCGGCATTGGTCTGACTTCCTGTGGTGATGCTCGACATCTTACGCTTGCTTTTCTTCATTTGCGACTGAAGGAAAGCGACGTCAGAATCAACATAGGTTACTCCATTCTTGTCCTTAACAGTAATATGTAGAGTTCTTGCTTCCTCGCCATTCCAATAACGGAAACGAAGTGCGTAAATTTTTGCTACACCAACAGAATAAGTGAAATTGATAGATTTTATCTTACCTTTCTTGTCTTTAATTATTTGCGGATCTACCTGAAGCGCAGACTCTGCTTTTGCAGGAAGAAGCGAATCTGGCATTTGCGCTATGAGATCATGGTTTAAGTCTTGCCAGAATGTCTCACTTCTCTTTGTGGCAAAAGACTCAGACTTTGCTGTCTTCATTTCTGGTTTTGAGACAGAAGGAGATAACGGCGTAATTTCAATTGCAGAGATAATAGCCTGGCCAACCTTTACTTCAGGGAAGTGGATGAGAAGTGTGTCAGCATCAGCCGTATAGTTAATACTTCTGATGTAAGGCTTATTGTATCCTGCTTGTGCCCATATATCAAGGTCGTTGAGGATTGTTGTATTATTGAAGGCTACATCAAAGATGCGGAAGCCTTCATAATCAGTCTGTTCCGAACGAGATGCACCATACCATGGTTCTACGAAATGAAGTTTCACCTCATAAGTCTCTCCCTTTTTAACCTTGAATGTAAAATCTATATTATGACGACCAAAGCGAGCTGATTTGTAAGGCTCGGGTAGGAGAGAGGTTGCGTCGAAATGTTGTGAAGCTGGGAATAGAGATGTCGGGTCTTGTTCAAAATAACCAATTGCATCACCTCCACAGTTTACTGCACAGGTGTTAGACTTGACTTGTGAAAGGGGGAGATCTAGAGAATAATTGTTTACCGCTACTTCATCATATACGCCAGTTGCAATCGCCTTTATAACAGAAGCTCCAGATGGAACCTTTATGTTCTTGAAGACGAAGAGAGTTGAATTGACTGGTTTCTGCATTCGCGCTTTTTCTTCGCCATTAATGAGCAACGATACTTCTTCGCAGTTAGAATAAATGCGAAGAGAATCAATAGTTCCATTGGTGGATTTTATACCGTTGTAGATGTCACGGACAATGAAGCAGACAGGTTCTTTTTCTACAGGAGTATAGCGACTCTTATACATATAATATGAAGAGACTGGTTGTTCCCATGGAGATACAAGACCTTTGTAATTGTATGGACCAACTTTGTCAACTCGGCGATAAGCTTCGTCTGGCTGACGGCGACCTGGATTGTCATGAGTGTTAAGAAGCCAGAGGAACTGTCCGCAAATGCTGTCGCGAACGCTTTCTGCCTGTTGGCATTTTGTTTCAAGTAAGTCAGCTTGCTTTTCTTCTGAATAGTTGACACCAGAATGGTTACCGAGAGTGCGCCAAGCCCCGTATTCTCCATTGAGTAGTTGGTCAGGACGCTTCAGCTCATTTCCATAGTTATAGACGTTTCCGCCGTAGGTTCCGCTCCAGTTTTGCACAACATTCCAGTCAGAACCTTCACCGCCGTTGCACGTCGTAATAAGTCTATCGCGACCACATGTTGGATCGAGTTCGCGTATAATGTTGCAGCATTCTTCTGCGAAATCCTTTGGCAGAGTACTTTCGTTCTGTAATCCCCATAGTACCACAGCTGGATTATTTCTACGTTCCTTAACCCATTTTACAAGGTGACGCTTGAAACTTTCGCGGAACTGAGGTGTGTCATACCAGATATGCGCAGAGAACTGCGGCCACCATAGTATTCCTTTTTCCTGAATGATGTCGCCGTAACGGAGGTTGTGTGGCTGATGAGCATCGCGGAAAGCATTGAAACCAAGATCTTTAACCTCTTTTATGCGAGCCTCAATCTGCTCGTTCTGGAAGGCATGACTCTGGCCGTAGAGGTGCTCATATTCACAGATTCCATTGATATAGACTGGAGAATCATTGAGGAAGAATTGATTGGAATTAGGAACTGAGGCGTTATGTACAGAGGCTTTGTTACTTGACGGAATAGCTTCATGAACGGCTGCAGTATCAACGTAGTTTGCGTAATAAAGAGAAGGCCAACGTGAAGAACGGAAACCGAACTTAATTGGATAATCGTCAGTAGCTTTACCGTTTCGCTTAATCATAGACAGAAGCGTATAGAGGTATGGCTTTTCCTGAGTCCATAGTGTTGGCTTGGAAATTGCACCTTTCTGTCGGAAAGTTTTACTTTCTCCCGCTTGAAGTGTTACGTCATCGGTAAGACGTGCAAATTGTTTTCCGCTCTTTTCTGAAATTTTTGAAATTAGCTGGAATGTAACTGCTTTGTTTGAGTAGTTCTTTACTTCAGTATCAACAAAGACAGAGTCCATCTGCTCGTTTGACCAGATGTGTGTTCCGAAAGGTTCAATGCGAACATTATCTGTAATCTCAAGTGTTACTGGGCGATAAATGCCGAAAGGCTGTGAACCTTCAGAGAATCCCCATTCTGACGAGCAACCACCGCAAACCCATGGAATATCGGTAATGTTTGAAGGATGTGAAACCTTAACGATAAGCTCATTATTTCCGTCAGGGTTAATAGCCTCTGTAGCATCAATGTTTTCCACTGTGCGACCGATATCGTAATGTCCAAGGTTCTTTCCATTAAGAGTTACATCAGCATACGTACCAACGCCTTCAAAGCGAAGAAAGAAACGATTGTTTTCAGTAGAATATTTATTGCCCGAGGTATTACTCTGTTTATTGAGAGATAATGTGAAATGTTTAGTGAAGATGGCTTCTCCATGAAGATTACCATGTTCGCCTTGGTGCGTGCCGTAGTAATCATCAAGGTTGATTGGAATGTTTACGTGAGAAACCGATGGAGAAACAGCAGGAACTGTAATATCCCAATCCTTATTTAGACTAATGGTAGTACGCTTACCTGTAGGATCTGGATCAGGGAAACTAATTTCACTCTTTCCGCATGGTTTGCTTGTTGCTACGGCAATGCCTCTCTGTCCGCTGTTATTAACAGCGCAATAGAAATGATAGACAACACCATCATGCTTTACGACATAACTCTTATGAGCAAACATCTCGTCATAAGGCTTAGAAGGGATTATAAGATCTGCACCATTCCAGTCAGTCCAGTTCTTTAGGTCAGAGGAAACAGCAAAGGTATTATATGCATTATATTCTCGCGTAGGATTGAACGCAGAGAAATAATACATTACCCAAATACCGGTTTTGTTTTCTGAAACTTTAGTAATGCTATTGTCAGAGATATTCGAAGGGACAGGCATCCAGACGATTTGAGCATCTCCTGTAATAGTACCATCACTATCATGTGCAAAGATTGGATTACCTTCAAAGCGTTTCCAATCTTTCATATTCTTTGAAGTGGCAACTCCGATACGTTCTCCTTTCGGATGAGTATCATCTTTTCCACCAGCATTGTAGAACATCACGTATGGAGCACCGAACCATTTCTTGTCCATCTTGTAGATTGTGCTCTTGTACTGTGTCATGTATTCCCACCATTGAGCGTCCTTGTCATCGTAAGATATGAGCGGCTTAGTGTCACATTGCCATGGATGAGCTGTAGAAATATCTTTGTCTGTAGATGCTATGCCTATGCTCAACGGTTTTTCAACAGCTTCATATCCTTTACCAGCACCGCCGATGTAGGTGATGTAATTGCGACCTTTATGTTTTTGCATCTCATAAGAGCCACCCCAGTTATAGTCAATGAGTGCAGGAAAACCACCGCGCTGGTTCAAATCCCATGCGTTATCATCAGTAGCATATTCAAGTACTCTGCCTTTGATAGTCCAATGTAATAGGTCTGTACTCTCTGCAAGCCATGTTTCATATCCACGTCCGTCGTTACCTCCGCTTCCGTTATAACATACAAATGTCATCAACCATTTGTCGCCTTGTCTGAAAACGGTTGGGCAGTCATACTTCTCCTTATTAGTTTTAGGCGCGACAACCATACCAAACTTGTATGGCGTACGCGATTCTTGATATACATAATCCATCACTTCCTGACTTACAGGCAGAGCCTTTTGAGCTGCAGCACTGATGACAGAAAGAATATTAATAAGAAGAATATGTAATATTTTGCGGTATGAAATCATTAGGCTGAATTATTTTTTATTTGCGAATTCTTTCATTACTTGTAAGATATCTTCTTGAGAATCTGTTAGAGTAAGGAGGAGATTCTTCAGTTTTCCCGTTTGCATCAGCTGTTCAAGCATTGGATAAACGGGCATTTCATTTGTCCAGAATTCTTTTCCGAAGAATATCATAGGACTGCTGTATCCGAAGCTAAGGTAATGATTCTGGGTGACATCCTGGAATATTTCCTGAACTGTTCCTGCGCTTCCCGGAGTATAAACGATTCCTCCAAAAGCGTAAGTCAGTATTGTATCTTCGCGAATACTGTTGTCAAAGAACTTTGCAATATGAGTAGCTAGCGGAGTTGCAGGTTCATGACCATAAAGCCAAGTAGGTATTCCAAGGCTGCGATACTTCTTTTGCGGAAAGCGTTTCATTACGCAAAGAGCTGTTTCAAGCCACAGAGAATCCTTGAAAGAAGGAGCTTTTGACATTATTTTCAATGCGAGTCTAACCTCATCATTGTTTCTTCCTGCCATCCATGCTCCAAGATGTGTCGCTTCCATAGCTCCAGGACCACCACCACTCAACATGATAAAGCCTTCTTCAGTAAGTCGTTTGCTTATAAATACGATGTCAGCATAGTTGGTGTCCGTTCGTAAAAGACCATGTCCGCCCATTATTCCGACCTGTCTTCTCTCTGGAAATTCAGAAAGGAAATCACGCATTAACCTGCTAATGCAACTGTCGTGAAGAGAGCGTGCGAGAAGTTCATCTTCATGAGCCTTACATCCCTTGCCAGTCTTCATGTAATGTTTATAAACGCGGGTGTCAAAGCAATCATTGAAAGTGTCTGGTTGCCCTGGTTTATATTCATTATATAATATGTCTGCATTATAGAGCTTTTTGATGAAAAGCTTGTATGGCTTATCTGATGCAGCATCCCTGAACTGTTGAATTATCTCGGTCTTTGTCATGGTATGTACGTAATCGGAATTAGCTTAAGTTTATTTCTGCAATATACTTTTAACTATCTGGCCAAGTTTATTTTCTGCAGTATAGCGCTTAGAGAAGAACTTTTCAATCTTGTTTTCATCAGAGTTCTTCCAGAAAACTACAACCTTGTCATCAGGCAGCAATTGTGTTGAACCTGTAACGAGTTGTCCTTGTCCGTATCTGATAAGACCACCGATGGTACAGTTCTTTGGCAAACCAAGCTCGAATACTTTTTTCTTTGCAGCTTTTGATTCTGCATTTACGACGAATTCGGCAACGTAAGCATCAGCAGTTGTCAGATAGGTGAGGTTGGAAACTTCACTCTTGTTAAGCATCAGCTGATAGATTGTAGAAGCTGCGATGGCTTTTTTGTTGACGATGGTACCAATGTCAAGTCCAACAGCCATTTCCGCATAATCGGAATTCTCAATAACACAAACAGTCTTTCTTACTCCAAGCTTCTTGGCAGCAAGACATGCCAGGATATTTGCTTCTGCATTACCTGTACAAGCAACGAACGCTTGCATTCCTGATATTCCGTTTCTCTTTAATGCAGAGAGATCTCGACCATCATCTTTGAGGATGAGAACGTTGTCACGATCTATTAATTCTGCCACCTTGTCACCTCGTTTAGAGTTCTTTTCAAGGATGGTTACGTTCATGTAGTCAGGAATATCCTTCAAAGCACGAAGAGCAGTTTCGCCTGCGCCCATAACCATTACATTCTTGATGTCAGCATAACTCTCCTTGCCGACAGTCTGTCTGATGTATGAGACGTATTGCTTTGTCGTCATGAAATAGACAAGATCAAGATACTTCAAGACATCATTACCACCAGGTACCAGAGTTTCGTTTCCTCTCTTAATGGCTACGATATGGTAACGGGAAGCAGAGTCATTGGCAAGTTCGTAGAGAGGCTTGTTGAGAATTTTTGCATTTTCGCGAAGCTTTATACCAAGCATAACAAGCTCATCATTACAAAAACCTACCTTCTGTCTTACCCAGGATAGTTTCAGACCATCAGCAATTTCCTTAGCACCAAGCTGTTCAGGATAGATAATAGAGTCAATGCCCAGTGACATGAAAACTTCCTTGTTTCGTGTATTTGCATTTTCGCTGCTGTTTATCTTTGCCACACATTGCTTGGCACCTAAAGCTTTAGCCAGACAGCACGAGTTGATGTTCTTCTCTTCTGAAAGAGAAACAGCAACAAACAAGTCGCAGCCCTTTACTTCAATCTTTTCAAGGTCTTCGATGGAAGTAGGCGAGCCACAATAAGTCAGCAGGTCATAGTCTTCTGCCAACTTATTAAGTCTTTCTGCTTCTGGGTCAATAACGGTGATATCATGGTCAAAACGAGTGAAAAGCTTTGACAGATAAGTACCGATATCGTGAGCTCCTGCGATAATTATTTTCATATATTATTCTTTATTCCTTCAATATCAATTCCGCAGATTTCCTGTAGTTGAGGAACTGTTCCGTGGTCAATGAATTTGTCGGGTATTCCTAAAATTCTTATTTGTGGCATTGTGATGTTTTCTTCATTACATATTTCACAGATGCTTTCAAGAACAGCTGAGCCAAAACCGCCTTTCTTGCACCCATCTTCTACGGTAATGATTTTGCGGTATTTGCGAACTATTTCTTTAATAATTCCTATGTCAAGAGGTTTCAGGAATCTCATGTCGTAATGAGCAACAGATTTTCCTGGTTTTTCTTCTTCATATTTCTCAATAGCTTTTGCTGCATTATTTCCGATGTTTCCTATGGAGAGAATAGCAACCTCATCGCCGTCTTTCAGCATTCTTCCTTTGCCTATTTCAATCTCTTCGAATGGTTGATGCCATTCAGCAACAGCTCCACAACCTCGAGGATATCGGATGATGAAAGGTGACTGTGACTGATTTCCTTTCTGAGAATCGCCTGAATTTACAGCTACTGCCGTAAACATCATATTGCGAAGCTCAACTTCATTCATCGGAGCGCAAATAGTGAGATTAGGTATAGGTCGAAGGAACGCTAAATCGTAAGCTCCATGATGTGTAGAACCATCCTCGCCAACGATTCCTGCTCTGTCCAGACAGACAACAACAGGCAGATTCAGTATGGCAACATCATGAATAATGTTGTCAAAAGCACGCTGTGAGAAACTGCTGTAAATATTGCAGAAAGGAAGCATACCTTCCTTTGCCAAACCACCGGAGAAAGTTACGGCATGACCTTCAGCAATGCCTACATCAAATACTCTTTCCGGCATTTCCTTCTGCATAATATTCATTGAGCAGCCGGTAGGCATGGCAGGAGTAATTCCTACAACCTTAGGATTATTACGAGCCAATTCAAGCAGCGTCTTACCAAAAACATCCTGATATTTTGTAAGTTTCTGAACTTTCGTTATGCGTTCTCCAGTTTCCGCGTCAAACTTACCTGGTGCATGCCATACACAAGGGTTCTCTTCGGCAGGTTCATAGCCGTGTCCTTTCTGTGTATGGATATGAAGAAGTCTCGGACCCTCCATATTCTTAATCTGGTTAAGAATGCGAACGAGTTCTATGACATTATGTCCGTCAAAAGGTCCGAAATAACGTATGTTGAGTCCTTCGAAAATATTCTGCTCGCCGCTAATGGCAGATTTAAGAGCATTAGAGAATCGAAGAATCTTGTTTTTTCTTTGTAGGTCAAGGTGTCCTGATTCTTTCATCCATGAGGAGACCTTGTATTTTATTTTATTATATGTGTCGTTGGTGTTAAGTTTCTTGAAGTATTCCTTCATTCCGCCCACGCTGTTATCAATACTCATATCGTTGTCGTTGAGTATTATGAGCAGATTGTTAGGCGTAGAGGAAACATTATTCAAACCTTCAAAAGCCAAGCCACCGCTCATGGCACCATCTCCTATGAATGCTACGATATTGCGTTTTTTAATATCTGACGATGAATTGTCAGAAACAATGGCAGATTTGCCGGAATCAGATGATACTGAAACGGCAGCATTTTGAATATTATTGGCTACTGCCATACCGAGAGCAGCAGAGATGGAATTGGAAGCATGACCACAAGTGAAAGTGTCGTATTCACTTTCTTTTGGTGAAGGGAAAGGACGGATGCCGCCAAGTTTCCTGTTTGTATAGAATTTCTCCTTTCTTCCTGTTAGTATTTTGTGTCCGTAAGCCTGATGACCAACATCCCATACGATTCTATCTTCTGGAGTATTGAACACATAATGCATAGCAACCGTGATCTCAACAGCTCCGAGACTTGAAGCCAGATGACCAGGGTTGACAGAGAGTTCCTTCACGATATCTTCGCGAAGTTCTTTACATAGCTGCGGCAGGTCTTCGACTTTTAATCGTCGAAGATCCGCCGGATAGTTTATTGTTTCAAGTAAATTCATTTCGAGATTTCGAATGTACGAGATTTCGAATCAAATGTTTTAGAGTAAAGACATTGTGTCTGTAGCAATCATAAGTTCCTCATCAGTAGGAATTACGACAACCTTAACCTTTGAGTCAGGAGTAGAGATGACAGCCTCTTCGCCACGGATTGTAGCGTTCTTTTCTTTGTCAATCTTTATTCCCATATACTCCATGTTCTCGCAAACTGCCTCGCGCATAGATGTCTGGTTCTCGCCAACACCAGCTGTGAACACGAGTACATCGCAACCGCCCATAGCAGCAGCGTAAGCACCTACATACTTCTTGATGCGATAGAAGTAAGACTGCTGAGCAATTACAGCCTTCTCTTCGCCCTTAGATGCTGCGTTTTCTACGTCACGCATATCTGTATAACCGCAAAGACCAGCCACACCAGACTTCTTGTTCAAGAGGTTAGACATGCCGTCAGCGTCAAGACCAAGCTTCTTCTGGATGAAAGTAATAGCACCACCATCGATGTCACCAGAACGAGTACCCATCATCACACCTTCAAGTGGAGTAAGACCCATTGTTGTGTCAACACACTTACCGTCAACAACAGCAGCAAGAGAACCACCGTTACCGATGTGAGCAGTAATCATCTTTGTGCCTTCTGCCTGCATTCCGAGGAACTCAAGTGCACGTGCAGAAACGTAGCGGTGAGATGTTCCGTGGAAACCGTAGCGACGAACACCATACTTTTCGTAGAGCTCGTAAGGAACAGCATAAAGATAAGCCTTAGCAGGCATTGTCTGATGGAAAGCTGTATCGAATACTCCAACCTGTGGAAGACCTGGCATAAGTTCCTTAACAGCGTTAACACCCTTGAGGTTTGCTGGGTTGTGAAGAGGAGCTAGGTCGTTGCATGCTTCGAAAGCAGCAAGAACTTCGTCAGTAAGAACAACACTCTGGTTGAACTTCTCACCACCATGAACCATTCGATGGCCAACAGCGTCAATCTCAGAAAGGTCTGTAATCACGCCGATTTCTGGGTCAGTAAGAAGAGAGAAGATGAACTTAACACCCTCAGTATGCTCAGGAATGTCGTGCATAATCTGCTTCTTCTCGCCATTAGCGAGCTTTACCTTTACGAAAGCGTTGTCCAAGCCTACGCGCTCAGCACCACCGCTTGTCATCACGCTCTTGTCGTCCATATTGTACAGAGCGTACTTTATTGATGAACTACCACAATTTAATACTAATATCTTCATATAAAGCCCCACCTAACCTCCCCAAAGGGGAGGAACTTTAATTGATTTTATTGCCGACGTGGGGGTATCGGTTTTTATTATTTTATAACAGAATGTTTACCCGAAAAAGAAGCTATTAAAAGTTCCCCCTACGGGGGCTAGGGGGCTTCTTTTACTTCGCATCCATTGCCTGGCAAGCAGTAATAGCAACCATCTTGTAGATGTCGTCAACAGAACATCCGCGAGAAAGGTCGTTTACAGGACGAGCAATACCCTGGAGGATTGGACCGAGTGCCTCTGCGCCAGCAAGACGCTGAACGAGCTTATAGCCAATGTTACCAACCTCAAGGCAAGGGAATACGAGAGTGTTAGCGTGACCAGCAATCTCAGAGCCTGGTGCCTTCTTCTCGCCAACAGAAGGAACGAGAGCTGCATCTGCCTGAAGTTCGCCGTCAACCTTAAGGTCAGGAGCAAGTTCCTTTGCAAGCTTAGTTGCCTCAACAACCTTATCAACAACCTCGTGCTTAGCAGAACCCTTTGTAGAGAAGCTGAGCATAGCAACGCGAGGATCCTCGAAACCAGCAACGCTCTTAGCTGTCTGTGCTGTACAAACTGCAATCTGAGCAAGCTGACCTGCGTCTGGCATAGGAGTAACGGCAACGTCACCAACAACGAGAACACCATTCTCACCGTATTCTGGCTTGTCTGTGATAAGAAGCATAGCACCAGAAACGCAAGAGATGCCAGGAGCACACTTGATGATCTGGAGAGCAGGACGGAGAGTTTCGCCTGTAGTAGAGAGAGCACCTGAAATCTGGCCGTCAGCGTCACCCATCTTGATGATCATACATCCGTAGTAGAGAGGATCCTTTACGAGTTCGCGAGCCTGCTCAATTGTCATACCCTTCTTCTTGCGAAGTTCTGCGAGAGCAGCAGCATATTCCTCTGCCTTGTCGCTGTTTTCTGGGTCAATGAGAGTTGCTTTGTCTATATTCTTAAGACCGAGTTTGTCGGCAAGTTCGTGAATCTTGTCGATGTTACCAAGCAGAATGAGATCTGCGATGTCCTCAGCAAGACATTTGTCTGCTGCTGTGAGAGTACGCTCTTCCAAAGCTTCTGGAAGAACAATGCGCTGCTTGTTAGCCTTTGCGCGAGCGATAATTTGTTCAACTAAACTCATGGTAAGTTATGATTTTTATTAAATGATTAGTTATACATTAACGCAGCAAAGTTAAGAATAATTAGCCAATAGACAAAAAAAATATTGGAAATCATTATAAAAAAATCAAAAAACATGGCATTTATGCATAATTTTCTTCACTTTATTAAGAATAAGGCAGTTTTTTTTCTAACTTTGCGCACTAAATATGGAGCTGAAAAAATCGCGAAAATACGATCTTGAGCGCACTAGACCCGTAAGATTAGTGCTTTCTTTCGTGACTGTCATTGCTGCAATAGCGATGATTGCCACAACTCCTTTCATTCTTTCTTCCATCATGCAGAAGAGCCTGTATGACGATGAAATGATTGAAGATTTGAACATAGAATTTGACGAAGAAGACGAAATGATAGCCGCTGTCCAGACAGAAGTTCAGGATGAAGTGACGGAAATCCTTAAACCTGTGGAAACCATCACGGAGGCTATCGAACCGCCAGAGGTTTTGGAAATGGAAGCGGTTAAGGAGGAAATCGTTGAAACAGAAACTCCGCCAGAAGTTGTTGAGAACATTCCCGAAGAACTTCCGATGCAGGAATCTGAAGATGCTAAGCCAATAGACAGACCTGATCAGGAGGATTTGGAACTTGCTGAGCAGCTTCCCGAATATCCGGGAGGAATGACAGAGTTCGTGACGTGGCTTACGCGAACAATGAAATATCCACCTCAAGCTTTGAAACAGAAGATTAAGGGTGAGGTGCAGATTTCCTTCTTTATCGAAAAAGACGGTTCGTTGACAGACATAAAAGTGTATAAATCTGCCAATCCGATGCTTGACGAAGAGGCTCTCCGTGTGGCAAAGATGATGCCAAACTGGAAACCGGGCAAGCGTAAAGGTCAGGTCTGTCGTACGTTTTTCGTTGTACCAATAGAGTTTAATCCTATCCAACTTTAAGTTTGGGCTTCAGATTCGTTTAAATCGTAAATCAGTAAATCGTAAATCCGTAAATAATAATGCTTTCTCTCTTCAACAAATATCTTGAAAAATCTGAGATAAAAAAAGCGCCACAAGGTATCTATGATCCTATAAATTATGTTCTCTCTATGGGAGGCAAGCGCATTCGTCCGGTGCTTATGCTCATGGCTTATTCGCTTTATAAGGACGATCCGGAGACTATTCTTCCAGCCGCTCTCGCCATAGAGACTTATCATAATTATACACTTCTCCATGATGATGTTATGGACAAGGCTGACGTTCGTCGCGGAAAACCTACTGTTCACAAGAAATGGAATGAAAATACAGCCATTCTCTCGGGCGATTCAATGCTTGTTCTTGCTTATCAGCGAATGCTTGAAGTAAAGAATGACAGAATAAAAGAAGTATTAGACCTTTTTACTCAGACAGCTCTTGAGATAGGAGAGGGACAGCAGTATGACCTGGAGTTTGAGTCACGCATGGATGTTGCTGAGGAGGAATACATTGAGATGATTCGACTTAAGACATCTGTCCTGCTTGCTTGTGCTTTGAAGATTGGAGCCATTTTAGCTGGTGCTCCAGAGGAAGAATGCAACAAGCTCTATGATTTCGGTATAAACATGGGACTTGCCTTCCAGCTACAGGATGATTATCTGGACGTATATGGAGACTTCAAGACATTCGGAAAGGCAATTGGCGGCGACATTCTCTGCGACAAGAAAACCTTCATGCTTATCAATGCGATGAACAAGGCTGAGGGCTTCGATTTCGGCAAGCAGTATGATACTCCTCAGGAAAAAATCTCTGCCGTAACGAATCTCTACAACGAACTGGGAATCGACAAACTTGCACAGGATAAGATTGAATACTACTTCAACCTTGCAAGAAAGAATCTCGACTCCGTTTCCTTGCCTCAGGCTACCAAGCAGCCGCTGTACGAATACCTTAACGACATGTTAAAGCGCGAGAAGTAATGTCACCATCCGTAAGCGTCTTAATGATTAACAGTCAGGGAGTGATGATTCAGGTGTTAGGAAACGACTATTTCCTTTCCTACAATCGCGTTCCATGGCTGAAGGATGCAAGGATTAGTGATGTTCTCAATATTGGCATGTTGGGACGGAACGCCATAGAATGGCCGAACCTTGATGTTGACCTTGAGATTGAAAGTCTGAAACATCCTGAAAGGTATCCACTAGTAATGAAAAGAAACCTTTTAGACAATTAAAGTCCGACTATGAACTACAACGAATCCCTTCAAGAACTCCAGCGCATCGTCATGGAGCTTGAGAACAATCCGACAGATATAGAGGAACTGTCAAAGAAGCTTCAGAGAGCGCAGACGCTGATAAAAGCCTGCAAAGACAAGCTGCTGAAGACAGATGAAGAAATAAAGAATCTTATAGAAAACAAAAACTAAAACATCTATATATTATGAAAGAAGAACTAGATTGGGCCAACCTTGGCTTCGGTTATCGCAAGACTGACTACAACGTTCGTTGCTACTATCGCAATGGTGAATGGGGCGAAATAGAAGTATGCTCTGAGGAAACAATCCCTATGCACATGGCTGCCACTTGTCTCCACTACGGACAGGAATGTTTCGAAGGACTCAAAGCTTACCGCTGTCCAGACGGCAAGGTACGCGTTTTCCGTACAGATGAGAATGCTGCTCGTATGCAATCTACTTGCCGTGGCACTCTTATGCCAGAGCTTCCTACAGAGAAGTTCAACGAGATGGTAGATAAGGTTGTACGCCTCAACGAGCGTTTCATCCCACCATACGAGAGCGGTGCTACTCTCTACATCCGTCCTCTCCTCATCGGTACAGGTGCTCAGGTTGGTGTTCATCCAGCTAACGAATACATTTTCCTTATCTTCGTAACTCCAGTAGGTCCTTACTTCAAGGGTGGTTTCTTCGCTAATCCTTACGTAATCATCCGCGAGTTCGACCGTTCTGCTCCTCTCGGAACAGGTATCTATAAGGTTGGTGGTAACTACGCTGCTTCTCTTCAGGCAAACAAGAAGGCTCACGATATGGGTTACGCTTGCGAGTTCTATCTCGACGCAAAGGAAAAGAAGTACATCGACGAGGCTGGTGCAGCTAACTTCTTCGGAATCAAGAACAACACATACGTTACTCCTAAGTCAACATCTATCCTCCCTTCTATCACAAACAAGTCTCTCATGCAGCTTGCAGAAGATCTTGGCATGACTGTTGAGCGTCGTGCTATTCCTGTAGAGGAACTTGCAGAGTTTGAAGAGGCAGGAGCATGCGGTACAGCAGCCGTTATCTCTCCAATCTCTAAGATTGATGACCCAGAGGTTGGCAAGTCATACGTCTTCGGCGATAAGCCAGGACCTTGGTCAGAGAAGCTCTTCAACAAGCTCCGCAACATCCAGTACGGCATCGAGGAAGACGTTCACGGTTGGACAAGAGTTGTTATTGAATAATGGGCAAAGGAAAACTTGCAAAATTCGCTGACATGGCATCATACGAGAACGTGTTTGAATACCCGTTCTCTGTGATGCAGGATGTTCCTTTTGAGATGAAGGGACAATGGCACGAGCAGTATTTCAAGAACAATAACCCTATCGTGCTTGAACTTGGCTGCGGTAAGGGCGAATATACCGTTGGATTGGCAAAGAAGTTTCCCGATATGAACTTCATTGGCATCGACATCAAGGGTGCGCGAATGTGGACAGGAGCTACACAGGCTATTCAGGAGAATCTGCCAAACGTAGCCTTTATCCGCACAAATATCGAACTCATAGAGCGCTTCTTCACGCAAGGAGAAGTGAGCGAGATTTGGGTTACATTCGCCGACCCTCAGATGAAGAAGGTAAACAAGCGACTCACTTGCACGATGTTCCTTGAGCGTTATCGTAAGATACTGAAGGACAACGGACTTGTTCATCTCAAGACCGACTCCAACTTCCTCTTCACTTATACCGAGTACATGGCTGAGCACAACCATCTGAACGTGCTTACCAGTACCCGTAATCTCTACCAAGACTGCCAAAAGGAAGAATCGGGTGACAACAGTAGGGCGAGGATTTCCGAGCCGCTCATGAGCAAAGATGCTGAGCCGTCAGACCGTCTCACCCTTGCCGCTTCCATTCAGACTTACTACGAATCTATGTGGATAGATCGCGGTCTTGACATCAAGTACATGGTGTTTGAACTGCCTCAGGAAGGCGAATTAACCGAAAGCGAGCGCGAGATTCCGCTCGACGAATACCGCTCTTACCAGCGCGACAAACGCTCTCCAAAGGATACGGCGATATAAAAGAACGATAATTTGCAAATCACTAAGATGAACAACAGACAAGACCAACTTGCTGCCCTAAACCGTCTGCTCGATGTGCTTGATCGCCTTCGCGTAGAATGTCCATGGGACAGGAAGCAAACATACCAGTCGCTACGTCCGAACA
Source organism: Prevotella sp. (assembly GCA_045600885.1). Taxonomy (GTDB): domain Bacteria; phylum Bacteroidota; class Bacteroidia; order Bacteroidales; family Bacteroidaceae; genus Prevotella. The sequence goes on along the minus strand of JAZRYU010000054.1, from coordinate 21,591 downwards.
CTATCGAAGAGACCTTCGAACTCTGTGACGCGCTGATGAAGGAAGACAAGAAGAATATCTGTAAGGAACTTGGAGATGTTCTCATGCACGTCATGTTCTACTCAAAAATCGGCTCCGAGACAGAAGATTTCGATATTGCAGATGTGGCAAACCAGCAGGCTGACAAGCTCATTTTCCGTCATCCTCATATCTATGGCGAGGTAAAGGCAGATACTGCTGATGACGTTCTCAAGACTTGGGAAAAGATTAAACTCAAGGAAAAGGACGGAAATAAGACTGTTCTTGCCGGTGTTCCGGCATCACTTCCTTCTCTTATCAAGGCTTATCGCATTCAGGACAAGACGCGCAACGTTGGTTTTGACTGGGAAGACCGCAAGGATGTGTGGAAGAAAGTGCATGAGGAAATAGACGAACTTCAGGCAGAACTTGAGCGCATAGACGCAGCTGCAGCCAACGGAAATGATGCAGAGAAAAAGGCTGCTAAGGCAGATGCTGAAAAGGAATTCGGCGATGTTCTCTTCTCCATGATCAATGCTGCACGTCTCTATAAACTGAATCCTGATAATGCTCTTGAGAGCACAAATCAGAAATTTATTAAGCGTTTCAACCACATTGAGCAACGTGCTGCAGAAACTGGCAGATCGATCGCAGATCTGACATTAGCAGAGATGGATGAGTATTGGGAAGAGGCAAAGGGATTATAGTTTTTATACTGTAATATTACCATTTGTAAGCTAATTAACCACTTTGCTTACACTTTGCTTTTCCATATCTCTCCTACATTTGCATATAATGTTTAGATGCGTAAATACTTTGATACAAGATATCCTCGCGTATTTTGTAACATGCTGATAGTCAACCTTTTGCCTTTATAACTAACAGGCAGAAGGTTGAAATACCGCTTTTAAAGCCTATATTAGCCCCTTTCTTTCGGACTCTAATCCTTAGGGAAACGATACGTAAGCCTAAGGAAAACAACTCGTAATCCTTAGGTTTATGTTTCTGTTCCTATTTATGCGCATTTTGTAAGTAAGAATCAGGTGTTTATTCAGTTATCTGAACCAGAATCTTTACAAAGTATGAAGTGACAAAATGTAAGCAAAAAGCCTCTTTTACTTACTTATGGAACAGGGATGGCTCGGGAATCACCATTCTGCATTATTACAATTTCAATTTCAAATTTAGTGTACTTATGCCTCAAAAAGCGAAACCAGAAGGCGCTAAGACAAATGAATAAGTTGGCTGAAACGGATGTGTAATTAACTGAAAAACAGTGTTATAGGTTGAAATTGTTGTTGAAATAATCATAAAAGTTTAAGGAAAAAGTGTAAGGAGTATATACATATATTATTATATATATATATTAAATTTTATTTAGTTTTTTATCTTTTTTTATAGCATTTATAATGATTATTCTACTGAACAAGCCACAAAACAAGCGCTAACAGCAACAAATAATACCACATAACCAAATTTAGAATATATTTATATGGTATGATTTGCTTCAATTAGCGCCTATAGATTCCTTACCAAACCTTAAGGTAACACACAATTTGAAATTGAAATTGTAATAAAGTTTTTTGTAGCTAATCTCTTACTTCATTTCAATTCTGTCGTCACCAGAGTTTGAAGAGTCGAAACCACCGTCATTGTCAGCATTAACAGAGCGGCTTGTATTGCTGCGGTTCTGAGTGTTGCCAGTACCGTTGCCGTATTGGTTGCTGCGGATATATGTGCTGTTGCGCTGGATATACTCACGGTTAGAGCTGCGTCTGTTTGTGCTTCTGCGTTCGTCACGTCTGCCTTGCTCGTAAGCAGCAGCCTCTCTGTTTTCCTGATGAGCCCTGTCAGCAGCAGCTCCCATTGCTGCACCTACAGCAGCTCCACCTGCCATACCTACTATACGTCCGAGGTCTGATCCTCTCCAGCCGCCAGAGAGTCCACCGATAGCTGAACCAAGGAGTCCGCCGAATGAAGCACCTGCGTATGCACCTGCACCTGTGTATGTACCGCAACTTGTAAGTGAGATAGCTGCTATCAAGATGATAAGAATGTTCTTTTTCATAATGTCTAAGATTTTATGTTATGGATTTTTCTGCTGCAAAGTTATGCTTATTGATGCTGCAAAATTACAAAAATATCCTATTCTACGGTAGGGAAATCCCTATTTTCGTTGAAAAAAGTTTTGTTTATAGAAAAAAAATGCTAACTTTGCCCCGAAAAAGGTGGTTATAGCCCTTATCATTTAGCGTTTACCATGCTTTACAAACCATTGTTTTTCAGAAAACACATAAAATTAATATACAGAATTATTCTATGAAAAACTTCATTCTCTCTGCTGCTCTTGCTCTTGCAACAGCAACTCCTTCTATGGCGCAGGAGGCTACTGCTACTTTGCAGCCTCAGGACGCAAATCAGATTATTCCAAAGGAAATCTACGGACAGTTTGCCGAGCACCTCGGTTCATGTATTTATCAGGGTCTTTGGGTAGGCAAGGATTCTGACATTCCTAATATTGACGGCTATCGCAAGGATGTGTTCGAGGCTTTGAAGGAACTTCAGATTCCTGTTCTCCGCTGGCCAGGCGGCTGCTTCGCTGATGAATACCACTGGATGGATGGCGTTGGTCCTCAGGAGAAGCGTCCTCGCCTTGTAAACAACAACTGGGGTGGAACAGTAGAAGATAACTCTTTCGGTACTCACGAGTTCCTTAACCTCTGCGAGATGCTTGGTTGCGAACCTTACGTTAGTGCTAACGTTGGTGGCGGTACTGTTGAGGAAATGGCTAAGTGGGTTGAGTATATGACTTCAAACAGCAACTCTACAATGGCAGAACTTCGCCGTAAGAATGGTCGTGACAAGGCTTGGAAGATCAAGTATCTCGGTGTAGGAAACGAGTCTTGGGGATGCGGAGGTCAGATGCGTCCAGAGTATTACGCTGACCTTTACCGTCGTTATTCTATCTACGCTCGCAACTACGACGACAACAAGCTCTACAAGGTTGCTTCTGGTGCAAATGGCGATGACGCAAACTGGACAAAGGTCTGCATGGAGAGAATTGGCAACCTTATGCCGGGTATCTCTGTTCACTACTATGCCGTACGCGACTGGAACAACCACGGTTCTGCCACTAAGTTCGATTCAAACACATACTACGACAACATGGAGCGTGCGCTCTACATGGACGAACTCATCTCTAAGCATGAGGCTGTGATGGACAAGTATGATCCAAAGCGCAAGATTGATCTTCTCGTTGACGAATGGGGAACATGGTGGGACGAAGAGCCAGGAACTACTCGTGGTCACCTCTTCCAGCAGCAGACAATGCGCGACGCTATCGTTGCCTCTACTACATTTGACATTTTCCACAAGCATACAGCTCGCGTGAAGATGGCAAACATCGCTCAGGTTGTTAACGTGCTTCAGGCTATGATCCTCACTCGTGGCAAGGAGATGGTTCTTACTCCAACTTATTACGTCTTCAAGATGTATAAGCCACACATGGATGCTACTTACATTCCTGCCACTCTCCAGTGTGAAGAGATTCAGGCTACTGCCGACAAGAAGATTCCTTCTGTTTCGCTCACAGCATCTAAGAAGGATGGTCAGGTGACAGTTTGTCTTACTAATATCTCTCTCGACAAGACTCAGACAGTAGAGGTTGATCTTGGCAATGCTGCCTCAAAGGTTGTTAGCGGTACAATCCTCAATGCAAAGAAGGTTGACGACTACAACGATTTCGGCAAGGCTAATCTCGTTGCTCCTGCAGAATACAAGGACGCTAAGATCAAGAAGGGCAAGCTCTCTGTTAAGCTTCCTGCTCACTCTATCGTAGCAATCACTTTGAAGTAACATACTTACTCAGAGAATATTTCTCGCTTTGTAGGGCGAGGATTTCCGAGCCGTTTTGGGCATTAAAACCTGAATCGCGGCTCAGAAATCCTCGCCCTACATGCATAATAAGTGATAATAATTGCCCAAATGGTGCAATAATTATCTTTTAAGACAAAATATCCACCCTATTCAACAAATTCTTCCATAATGAGAGTAAATTCTTCTACTAAATTTGCAGTCGGAAACGGAAACCCTATCAAATCTTCTACGGAATTATACTTACATAACATAACCTAAATGAAAAAAACAACTTTCCTTCAGCTTTGCCTTGCTCTGATCATGATGCTCGGCTTCTCCCTCTCTTCTTCTGCTCAAACAAAGAGAAAAATCCACACTATCGGCGACTCTACAATGGAGCAGCGTGACCTCTCTACATCTGATAAAGGTGGCTGGCCTCAGATGCTCCCACAGTTTATCTCGGGTGATCTTACCGTAAACAATCGCGGTAAGAGTGGTGCGTCTTCTAAGAGTTTCTATCAGGAATCTCCATACTGGCAGACTGTCGTAAAGCAACTTGAAGAGGGCGATTTCCTCGTGGTTCAGTTTGCTCATAATGACGAGAAGAACAACGGTAAGGACGGTGGCAATTATGGCGCACCTGCACCCGGCGAGACTGACTATCGCGGAACAACAGCTTCTGGTACTTTCAAGGAATATCTCCGTAAGTACGTCAACGAGGCACAGGCAAAGGGTGTTAAGGTAATCTTTGCTACTGCAATCTGCCGCAAATACTTTAACGGCACAAAGAGCATTCGCCGAAACGGAATGCACGACCTTGGCGACACTTACGGCGTTCCTGAGAGTGACGATACTTACGACTATTCAGAACAGCTGAAGAACGTGGCTAAGGAGTACGGACTTCCTGTCGTTGACCTCACAAAACTTACAGCAGAGATGTACATCAGCTACGGAGAAGCTTACTGCACAGCAAACATCTTCTGTTCAGACGACAACACTCACCCTTCTCCAACTGGTGCTACACTCATCGCTCGTCTTTTCGCACAGAATGTACTCGATCAGGCAAAGCAGTCTGACTGTCACGAATACATTAAGGAACTTGCAAGCTATCTTTCTATTTCAAGCGACGTTCAGTTCTCTCCAATGGACGGAAGTCTTGGAAAGTGCTACCCAGGACAGACCGTAACAAAGGCTTTCTCGCTCTCAGCTCTCGGCATTACACCAGCAACAGGTTCGCTCAAGATAGAGACCTCAGAAGGCTTTGAAGTGTCGCTCGACGGCAAGAACTTCGCTTCTTCACAGAACTACAGCTACACTGGCGGCAATGCTATCACAACGGTTACCGTTCGCGCTTCTTTTGCAGAAGGTGGCAATCACACAGGAAAACTTACTGTAAGCAATGGCAACATCAGCAAGTCGCTTGATCTTTCAGCAGAGGTTATGAACCTTGAAGGAGCAACAGAATGTTCTATTGTTTGGCCAATGAATGGCAATAATACTCCAGTCATTACAGGCGCAATAAACGTAATCGACGAAAGCTGGAGCAAGATGTATGCAAAAGACTACAACGCCATCAACTCGGCTGCCGTTTGGCCTGAAGGTTCTGGTTATGACGCAAAACGTAAGACACAACGCAACGGCATAGAAGGCGATGCTTGGCCAGCAGGAGAGATTGACGAAGTTTCTGATCGCTACATCCAGTTTGGCGCAACAGCTCCAGCAGGCGTAACTCTTTCCATTGACAAGATTTCGCTCTTTGCAGCAAGTGCAGGTGGCTCTGGAATGCGTTGCAAGGTTTATTATTCTCTCAACGACGACTTCTCAGAACCAGTTTGCATTCAGGAATTGAAGTCAATGGGCGGCAATACCGCTAACTTCATTGAGGCTGTTCCAGCAAAAGATGTTGAGCCGGGCAAGTCAATCTATATCCGCGTATATCCATGGTATAATGGTGCTGCAACAGGTAAGACCATCGCTCTTGCAGACGTGACAATCCACGCAATGGCTACAGGAAGTTCTAACGGAATCACACTCTGTCAAAGTCAAGGTAAAGCCCAGAGCATCTACAACCTCGCTGGTCAGAAAGTATCTTCAGATTATGCGGGAATAGTAATAGCTAACGGTAAGAAATACATTCGCAGATAAATATTTGTGGCAAACGACTTCAGATAATATTAAGAAAACGATTAATAATGAATAACTTTAAACTAACCTCTCTCATTATTGCAGTTCTTGCGCTCCTTCCTTTCTCAATGAAGGCAGCTGCTATTGACGCAAAGGGCGCAACTGCAACTTGGAAGTTCAACGCTCTCGACAAAAGTCCTACGGCAGCCGAACTTTCCGAGCCAGATGCTGTTTCTGCTACAGCATACGCTCTGGGCACTAACCTCCATTTTACTCAGACACGTAATCAGAGCAGCCCTACAAAAGGCGGTTCTGTAACGCTCTCAAACGTTCAGCCTTACGAAGCTGTTGCGAATAATGCTGACGCAGCTGTTGAAAAGAACGCAATTGTCTTCACTCGTGATTAAGAACGGTGTTAAGATTCTGAGTGAATAAGTAAAAGTTGTATATAAGTCGGGCGCGATTGCAATAAATCTTCGCGCCTGACGTTTTCTATATATAAAATAATGTAGAAAACCATCTGAGTAATTTTATATATATGAACGAACAACTTTTCATCGGAATGGCAAAGGCGCAGGCTGAGGCAGGAAACATTCAGGACGCTCTTACTATTCTGACTTCGGCTCTAAAGCAATATCCTAACAGCGCAGATCTGTATCTTGAACGTGGCAGAATCTACAATGTTCTTGGAAATCAGAAAGCGGCTCTCTTCGACATTAAGAAAGCGGCTGAAATAAATCCGGAGTTTATCGGAAACATCACAGGAAACTTCGCTTAGTAATATGCTTCACTTCCTTCCATACGACGGCTCTCTTCCCGAAAAGTTCACTTATCCTTACTGCTATCAGCCGCATCCTTCGGCTCAGATGGCGGCAGAGATTGTGCAAGATTTTCTTTCGGAAAAGACAGAATGGAAGGATGAGTTGCAGAGAGGCAAGATGTTTGGCGTTTTGGTTGTGAGAAAAGAAACTTCTGTAGCTGAAGATAGTTCTCTTGAATCTCAACAGCCGCTTTACTTTCTTGCTGCATATAGCGGTTTGCTGGACGGAAGAAACAACCATGAGTTCTTCGTTCCTCCAGTCTTTGACTCGCAATCGCCTGACGGACACTTCAAGACCGATGAACGTCGTATCTCTGCTCTCAGTCGTGCTGGCAGACCTACACGACAATATTCCATAAATCTTCAGCGTTGGCTTTTCCTTCAGTATGACATGATAAATGGAGTAGGGGAGCGAAGGAATATTCTCGATATCTTCCGCGAATATTACTCTGATTCAAAGGCTTACGTGAAGAAAGCCAATGGTATTCCGCCTTCAGGCACAGGCGACTGTTGTGCTCCGAAGCTGCTGCAATATGCTTTCTTACACGGATTGAAGCCTGTCTGCATGGCTGAGTTCTGGTACGGAGATTCACCCAAAGGCGAGATTCGCCATCACTTGCAGTATTATCCTGCCTGCTCAGGCAAATGCAAACCTCTGCTCTCTCACATGCTCAAGGGTCTGGATGTAGAACCTAATCCACAGGAAAAAGCAATTCAGGGAAGATTAGAGATTGTCTATGAAGATGATTATCTTATAGCTGTCAACAAACCTGCCGGAATGCCTTCTGTGCCAGGAAAGCTTGATTTGCCTGATGTGGTAAGTAGTTTGAAAATTCAGAATGCAGAAAGCCGAATTAATTTTCAATTTTCAATTTTCAATTATCAATTCCTAAAGCCCATCCATCGCCTTGACATGGCTACGAGTGGCTTGTTGCTTCTTGCAAAAGACGAAGTATTCTTTAAGACTATGCAGAGCATGTTTGCAAGACGTGACGTTCATAAGGAATATGTGGCTAAACTTAGTGGAAAACCCTCTGCTGTTGAAGGTACAATCTCATTACCTCTTTCGCCTGACTTCATGAACAGACCTTACCAGAAGGTTGATCATGAGAAAGGCAAGGAAGCCATAACGGAGTTCTCTCTTCTGCAATTATCATCTGATACTGATACTCAGCAAGGTTCAGAAAATCTTTCGAACTCTGATTCTCCACTCGTTCTGCTAAAGCCTTTGACAGGTCGCACACATCAGCTGCGCGTACATTGTGCTCATGCAGAAGGACTCAATACCCCAATCCTTGGCGACGAACTTTACGGCATCTCTTCAGACCGTCTTTATCTTCATTGCCAGCGAATAGAGTTCATTCATCCCATCTTAAAGACCGAAGTTAAGCTCTTTGCACCAGCACCTTTTTGAATACCTTTAAAATAACCATAACTAACTTATAATATAATGAAGTATATAACAACTCTCTTCTTACTTCTCTTCCTTTCTTGTTCAGCAATAGCAGAGAACTACCCTTACCGTAGCGACTATCTCTTTCTCACAACTCCCGATCATGCCGACTGGCTTTATAAGACTGGCGAGAAATGTTCTGTAGAAGTGATTTTCCAACAGTATGGCATAGGTAAGACCATAGATTGCGAATATTCCGTGGCTAACGACATGGCGAAGCATACCGACTTCAAGAAGATTACTCTGAAGAACGGACGTGGCACAATAAATATCGGCACTCGTAAGACACCAGGCTTTACAGACCTTATGCTCCGTACCGTTCTTGACGGAAAGACCATCAGCCATCATGTTAAGGTTGGCTACGACGTAAACAAGATAAAGGCTTGGACACAGGAACCTTCTGACTTCTGGTCTTTCTGGCAGAACGTCTTGAAAGAACAGCAGAAACTTCCGCTCAGCTATACGAAAGAACTGGCCAAGGAATACTGTTCCGACAAGTTTGAATGTTACCTCGTAAAGCTTCAGCTCATGGATAAGCATTCTCTCTACGGCTATCTCTTCATCCCATCAGCAGCAAAGCAGGGCAAGAAATGTCCTGTAGTGCTCTGTCCTCCAGGAGCAGGTGTAAAGACCATCAAGGAACCTTTGCGTCATCGCTATTATGCAGAGAACGATATGATTCGCTTTGAGATAGAGATTCACGGACTCAACCCAACTCTCCCTGAAGCAACCTTCAGCGACATCAGTAATGCCTTCAACGACCGCTACGGTGGATACATGGCTAACGGAATTGAAGATCCTGAGCGAATGTATCTTAAGCATGTTTATGCGGGAATGGTTCGCTGCATGGATTTCCTCACTTCCCTTCCTGAATGGGACGGAAAGAACTGCGCCGTTCAGGGTGGTTCTCAGGGTGGAGCTCTCTCCATCATCTGCGCTGCCCTTGATCCTCGTGTGAATATCTGCGTGGCAAATCATCCTGCACTCTCTGACATGGGTGCATATTCTGCTCAGGGTGTTACTGAAGGCTGGCCTCATTTTAGCGCAGACAGACTGAAACCGACGAAGGAAGTGCTTCATACCATGGCTATGTACGATGTCGTGAATTTCGCAAAATATGTTAAGGCTGAAACTTACATGACGTGGGGATATAATGACAACACTTGTCCGCCGACAACATCTTATGCCGTATGGAACAATTTCTCTTGCCCAAAAGAGTCGCTTATCACACCTATCAACGAGCATTGGACCAGCGAGACAACTGAACACGGACACATGCTTTGGATTAAGAAGCACCTTAAATAAGGGCTATTCTTACATCAAATTGTAAGTAAAAGAGCCAAAAAATGCACGATTCAGATCTTTTTTGAGCAAAATTTCGATTTTTTCGGCTTTTGTGTACTCGTTATAAATAAAATCTTTGTAACTTTGTCGCCGAAACATTTACCATGAAACAGAAGAAATGGTACATGATGAATGGTAAATTGTACATGAAACAGAAGAAATGGTACATGGTAAATGGTAAATTGTACATGAAATGATGCTCTACATTATTATAATAGTATTTGCTGCCGCACTTCTGCTTATTTCCACTGAGCACATCACTGGAATAAACAGGGCTGCGGTAGCTGTCTTTTGTGCAGCCATGGGGTGGGTGGCTTATATTAGCTTCGGATCTGACTTCGTAATGGCTGAGCATTCTGCGCAATATATGGACTTCCTCAACGGAACGCCAATGAGTTCCTCTAATGTAAAGTCCTTCATTGCCGGCAATATTTTCATCCATTATGTCGGAATTGCCGCCGAACTTGTACTCTATCTGCTTGCTACTGTTACCATAGTGCAGATTCTTCAGGCAAACGGATGCTTTGATGGTCTTGCACATTGGATGCAGGATTCCTCTTCAAGGAAGATGTTCTGGAAGATGTCTGTCATTACATTCCTTCTCTCTATGAACATCAATAACCTTACCACAGCAATGCTCATGCTCGTCTTTATGCGCTCTATGATTAGCGAACAGCGCAGCCGCTTCCTCTTTGGCTGTATGATCGTGATTACGGCTAACTGTGGTGGAGCTCTTACTGTGATAGGTGATCCAGTTGGACTGACCTTCTGGAATCGTGAGTATGTATCGGCAACAGCTTACTCTATGACGATGTTTCTGCCAATCATGATTGCCTGGCTGATTCCTTCTTACGCCATTTCCCGACGTCTCCCTGGCAGGATTCGTAAACCTATAGGAAGTTTCTTACCTTATCGTGGCAACGATACTATGCTACGAGGATGGCAGAAAACACTTATGCTCATCGTTGGTATCGGCGGATTATGGCTTATCCCGAGTTTTCGAAACTATACCAAGTTGAGTCCTTTCGTTGCAGCATTGCTCGTGCTTTCCGTACTTTGGATTGTTGACGAGATTGTCAATCGCAGACTGATAGTACAGGGAAAGAACACCTCTAACCAGCGTATGCCGCAGGCTATGCAGTATTCTGCCGTGCAGATGATGTTCTATATTTCAGGTATCATCCTGCTTGTTGCCGTTGTGAAAGAAACCGGTATCTTCAACGCAATTCCTGGCTGGATAGAAAGTAATAGCGACAACGTATGGATCGTAGCCGTCACAGCTTCGGTAGTTGCTTCCGTTACCGACACTTTCGCCATCGCTGAATGGTGTGCGGCACTTCATCCTGTCGTAAACGAACTTGGTCAAGGCTCTGTCAATTCAACTTACTGGATAGCCTCAGCATTTACCGCTCAGATGGCAGGTAACCTCCTTCTTATCGGCTCTTGGGCAGGATTGACTTTGGTTCGCACAGAAAGACTCCCTATACGTTGGTATGCAAAGAACGTGATGCCTTGGGTAGCAATATCCATGATTGCGGGAGTAGCAATTATTTTGTATATTTAAGGTCTCACATCCCTCTTTTTGGGGGTAGGGGCTTCATTAATAACATTTAAAACTAAAAAACATCCTTCCTCTGGGAAGGATTGGTCAGGCTCTTATGAAAATTAAGACAATTGGTATTCTCACTTCAGGAGGCGATGCCCCTGGAATGAACGCAGCCATTCGCGCCGTCACACGCGCAGGTATCTACAATGGCTTCAAGATGAAGGGTATTTACCGTGGTTGGGAAGGACTTATCAACAACGAGATTCAGGATTTCACTACAGAAAACGTCTCTGGTATCATAAACACTGGTGGTACAATTCTGAAGACTGCTCGCTCAAAGGATTTCATGACTCCGGAAGGTCGTCAGAAGGCTTACGACAATATGATTGCAAATGGCATTGACGCCCTTGTAGTCATTGGTGGTAATGGTTCGCTCACAGGTGCTAAGATCTTTGCTCAGGAGTATGATGTCTGCTGTATCGGTCTGCCTGGAACCATCGACAATGACCTCTACGGTACAGACTCTACAATCGGATATGACACCACCATGAACACCATAATGGAATGTGTTGACCGCATTCGTGATACTGCAAGCTCTCACTCTCGCATCTTCTTCGTAGAGGTGATGGGACGTGACGCAGGCTTCCTTGCGCAGAACTCAGCTATCGCTTGTGGTGCAGAAGCTGCCATCATTCCAGAAGAATCAACTGATGTTGACCAGTTGGCACAGTTCATGGAACGCGGTATTCGTAAGTCAAAGAAGTCGTGCATCGTGATTGTGTCTGAGAGTCCTAAGTGTGGCGCAATGTACTATGCAGAACGTGTAAAGAAGGAGTTCCCTGAGTTTGACGTTCGCGTGTCTATTCTCGGTCACCTTCAGCGTGGTGGTCGCCCAACAGCTCACGACCGCATCCTTGCTTCTCGTACAGGTGTTGGAGCCATTGAAGCAATCATGCAGGGACAGCGCAACATTATGATTGGTATTCGCTATAATGAGGTGGTCTATGTTCCATTCTCAGAAGCTATCCGCAGCGATAAACCGTTCAACAAGAAGCTCATCAAGGTGCTTGATAACCTAAGCATCTAAGATTAAGGACTCCGAGCTTGCTCGCCTGAGCACCTACGGAGTGCAAGAAATCTGTAAATCTGTAAATAAGTAGTGAACTACGCAATAATTGCCGCAGGTAATGGTTCTCGCCTTGCCCATGAAGGAGTTTCACAGCCGAAACCCCTTGTTCGTGTGCATGGCGAGAACCTTATTGAGAGACTTTTTAGGATATTCTCAGACAATGATGCTGAGAATATCTTTGTTATATGCAACGAGGAGATGACCGACGTTGCTGATTTCATACGCAATTATGCACGATGTAAGGCGAGGATTTCCGAGCCGCAAGATATTGAGAATGGCTCACAAATGTTCGACAAACAACTTCAACCAGAGATTCATCTTCTCGTGAAGTCCACACCATCTTCCATGCATAGCCTTTACGAGCTTAGTAAGATTATGCGGAGCAAGATGACCTCCGATAGATTCATTCTTACCACCGTTGACACAATTTTCAGCGAGAAAGAGTTTGCCGATTATGTAGCCCTTCTTCGTGATGAGTCAGAGGCTGACGGAATAATGGGACTTACCACCTTTATCGACGATGAGAAGCCGCTCTACGTTGCTCTTTCTTCAGACCCGTCATCTGTCGTTAGTACAGCAAATGAGCCTGAAAGAATAACCGGATATTTTGACACACAGTCTGGTTGCACGCATATTTCCGCAGGAATCTACGGACTTTCCCGTCGTTCCTTCTCAATACTTGGCAGATGCATAGAGAGTGGTCAAAGTCGTATGCGCAATTTACAACGCTCACTCATCTCATCTGGCCTTCTCCTCCGTCCGTATGTCTTTGGCAAAGTATTAGACATAGACCATGCCTCAGATATCGTCAAGGCAGAAGAGTTTCTTGCGAGAATTTAATATTTGTCTTAGGGAAACGAGGTGTAAACCTAAGGAAGACGAGTCGTAAACCTTAGGGAAACGAGGTGTAACCCTAAGGAACCGTTATCTCTGTTGCAGCGCACTTCTCGGTTCTTGTAATTTGTGCCGTTGAGAGCTTCCTTTATTCTCTTTACCACAATCCGCCGATTCCGCCCCTAAAAACTGACATTTTGTAAACTCCCTAAATGATATAACTCATATTTTGTGTGCGCAAACAGCAATTTTGCTTACACTTTGTCACGTAATAGCGCAAAATTGCTTACCTTTGCACATGTTTATAGCAAAACACATAAAAATTAAACTCTCATAATACATGGAAATCAAAGAATTAGACAGCGTTGTAGTACGCTTTTCAGGTGACTCCGGCGATGGTATGCAGCTCGCTGGAAACATTTTCTCTACCGTTTCCGCTACCATCGGTAACGGTATCTCTACTTTCCCTGACTATCCGGCTGACATCCGAGCTCCGCAGGGTTCTCTCACTGGTGTTTCAGGCTTCCAGGTTCACATTGGTGCCGGTGCTGTTTACACTCCTGGCGATAAGTGCGACGTGCTCGTTGCCATGAACGCTGCTGCGCTCAAGACTCAATATAAGTACGCTAAGAAGGGCGCTACTATCATCATTGACACAGACTCCTTCGGTCCTAAGGATCTGCAGAAGGCTGAGTTTAAGACTGAGGACTACCTCGGCGAGATGAACATCGACCCTGACTGCGTTATCCAGTGCCCACTCACTCAGATGGTTAAAGACTGCCTCGCTGAGTCTGGCATGGACAATAAGGCTATTATGAAGTGCCGTAACATGTTCGCTCTCGGACTCGTCTGCTGGCTCTTCAACCGTGACCTCGAACTCGTAAACAATTTCCTCCGCGAGAAGTTCGCTAAGAAGCCTGCCATCGCTGAGAACAATATTAAGGTGGTTCAGGCTGGTTTTGACTACGGTCACAACGTACACGCTTCTGTTCCAAATACTTACCGCATCGAAACTAAGAACAAGGTGCCAGGACGCTATATGGACATCACTGGTAACAAGGCTACTGCCTACGGTCTTATCGCTGCTGCTGAGAAGGCTGGCTTGAAGCTCTACCTCGGCTCTTACCCTATCACTCCTGCTACAGACGTTCTTCATGAACTCTCTAAGCATAAGTCACTCGGTGTGACTACTGTTCAGTGTGAAGACGAAATCGCAGGTTGCGCTTCTTCTCTCGGTGCTTCTTTCGCAGGTGCTCTCGCAGTAACTTCAACATCTGGTCCTGGTATCTGCTTGAAGTCAGAGGCTATGAACCTCGCAGTTATCATGGAGCTTCCTCTCGTAGTTCTCGACGTTCAGCGTGGTGGTCCTGCTACAGGTCTTCCTACTAAGTCTGAGCAGACAGACCTTCTTCAGGTTCTCTTCGGACGTAACGGTGAATCTCCAATGCCTGTTATGGCTGCCACTTCTCCTGTTGACTGCTTCAACGCAGCTTTCGAGGCTTCTAAGATGGCTCTCGAATACATGACTCCAGTGGTTCTCCTCACAGACGCTTACGTAGCAAACGGTTCTGGTGCATTCAAGCTCCCTGACCTTGCTGAATATCCTGCCATCAATCCTCCTTACGTTCCAGAGGAGATGAAGGGCAACTGGGCTCCTTATAACCGCAACGAGAAGGGCGTTCGCTATTGGGCTGTTCCTGGTCGTGAAGGCTTCACTCATATCCTCGGTGGTCTTGAGAAGGACAACAAGACTGGTGCCATCTCTACAAACCCTGAGAACCACGACCTTATGACTCGTCTCCGTCAGCAGAAGATTGACAACATCGAGGTGCCAGATCTCGTAGTAGAGGGTGATGTTGACGATGCAGAACTCCTCATCGTAGGCTTCGGCGGTACTTACGGTCATCTCCACGCAGCAATGGACGCAATGCGTGCAGCAGGCAAGAAGGTTGCTCAGGCACACTTTAAGTTCATCAACCCACTGCCAAAGAACACAGCAGAAGTACTGAAGAAGTATCCAAAGGTTGTCGTAGCAGAGCAGAACATGGGACAGCTCGCCGGCTTCCTCCGCATGAAGATTGACAACTTTGTTCCAGCTCAGTACAACGAGGTAAAGGGACAGCCATTCGTGGTTGAGGAACTCGTGAAGGCGTTTAATGAGGTTATTAACAAATAAATAGAAAGGACACACAAAAATGGCATATACAGCAAACGATTATAAAAAAGGACAGCCACGTTGGTGTCCTGGATGCGGCGACCACTTCTTCCTCGCATCTCTTCACAAGGCAATGGCTGAGATCGGCGTTGCTCCACAGGATATAGCAGTAATCTCTGGTATAGGTTGTTCATCTCGTCTGCCACACTACATGGCTACTTACGGCATGAACACTATCCACGGACGTGCTGCTGCCATCGCTACTGGAGCAAAGGTTGCAAATCCAAACCTTACAGTATGGCAGATCTCTGGTGATGGTGACGGTCTCGCTATCGGTGGTAACCACTTCATCCACGCTAACCGTCGTAACATCGACCTCAACATGTTCCTCCTCAACAACCGTATCTACGGTCTTACTAAGGGTCAGTATTCTCCTACTTCTCCACGCGGTTTCGTCAGCAAGTCTTCTCCTTACGGAACAGTAGAGGATCCATTCCGCCCAGCAGAGCTCTGCTTCGGTGCTCGCGGTCATTTCTTCGCTCGTGCCGTTGCCACAGACGCTCCTGGCACTGTTGATGTGCTCAAGGCAGCCTACAACCACAAGGGTGCTTCTGTCTGCGAGATTCTCCAGAACTGCGTAATCTTCAACAACGGTACTCACGACTCTGTTTATTCTAAGGAAGGACGTGCTAAGAACGCTATCTATGTAAAGCACGGTCAGCCACTCATCTTCGGTGAGAACAACGAATACGGTATCATGCAGGATGGCTTCTCTCTCAAGGTTGTTAAACTTGGTGAGAATGGCATCACTGAGAAGGACATCCTCGTTCACGATGCTCACTGTGAGGACAACACTCTTCAGCTCAAGCTCGCTATGATGGACGGCACTAACGGTTTCCCTATCGCTCTCGGCGTAATCCGTGATGTTGACGCTCCTACATACAACGATGCTGTTGACTCTCAGATTGAGGAAGTGAAGGCGGCTAAGAAGTACCACTCTTTCGCAGAACTTCTTGAGACAAACGACACTTGGGTTGTTGAATAAACCGGAACTTATACAACCAATAAAAGATATGAATAAAATCATTCGTAAGCAGCAATTCTCTGAGAAGGTCTTCCTCTTTGAGATTGAAGCTCCTCTGATTGCTAAGAGCCGTAAAGCCGGCAACTTCGTAATCGTTCGCGTTGACAAACGCGGTGAGCGTATGCCACTGACCATTGCCGACGCTGACATCCAGAAAGGCACAATCACTCTTGTTGTTCAGGAAGTGGGTCTGTCAAGTACTAAACTCTGCCAGCTTAATGAAGGCGATTATGTACTCGACATCGTAGGTCCTCTCGGACAGGCTACTCACATCGAGAACTTCGGTACTGTTATCTGCGCTGGTGGTGGTGTAGGCGTTGCTCCTATGCTCCCCATCATCAAGGCACTGAAGGCTGCTGGCAACCGCGTGCTTTCTGTTATCGCTGGTCGTAACAAGGACCTCGTAATCCTTGAGGACGAAGTTCGCGCAAACTCTGACGAGCTCATCATCATGACTGACGACGGTTCAAAGGGCGAGAAGGGTGTCGTAACAGTTGGTATCGAGAAGTTCATCAAGCAAGAGCCAAAGATTGACAAGGCGTTCGCTATCGGACCTCCTATCATGATGAAGTTCTCTTGCCTCACAACTCAGAAATACAACATTCCAACAGACGTTTCGCTCAACACAATCATGGTTGACGGAACAGGTATGTGTGGTGCTTGTCGTCTCACTATCGGTGGCAAGACAAAGTTCGTCTGCATCGATGGTCCTGAGTTCGACGGTGCTCTCGTAGATTGGGACGAGATGTTCAAGCGCATGGGAACATTCAAGGCTGTAGAGCGCGAGGAAATGGAGAACTTCGAACAGCATGTTTGCCCAAAGGAAGCTCCTGCTGAAGCAGCTACTGTTACCGAAGTGTCAACTTCGGCTCCAACAACAGAGCCACTCGAGGTTCTCACTGACCGCAAGGCAGAATGGCGTGAGGCCCTCCGCAAGAGCATGAAGGCTAAGGAGCGTACACAGATTGAGCGCGTCGTAATGCCAGAGCTCGATGCTGAATACCGTGCTACAACTCGCCTTGAGGAAGTAAACACAGGTCTTTCTGAGGAACAGGCACTTTGCGAGGCTAAGCGTTGTCTCGACTGTGCTAACCCAGAATGTGTTCAGGGCTGTCCTGTAAACATCAATATCCCATCGTTCGTGAAGAACATCGAGCGTGGCGAATTCCTCGCTGCTGCAAAGGTCCTCAAGTCAACATCCACTCTTCCTGCTGTCTGCGGTCGCGTTTGTCCACAGGAGAAGCAGTGCGAGAGCAAGTGTATGCACATCAAGATGGGCAAAAAGCCTGTTGCTATCGGTTATCTCGAGCGCTTCGCTGCCGACTACGAACGCGAGAGCGGCAATATCTCTATCCCAGAACTCGCACCAAAGAATGGCAAGAAGGTTGCTTGCGTAGGTTCAGGTCCTGCTGGTCTCAGCTTCGCGGGCGAGATGGCTAAGTATGGTTATGAGGTGACTGTATTCGAGGCTCTCCACGAGATTGGTGGTGTGCTCAAGTACGGTATTCCTGAGTTCCGTCTGCCTAACGCTATCGTCGACGTTGAGATCAACAACCTCAAGAATATGGGCGTAAACTTCGTTACTGACTGCATCGTGGGCAAGACTATCTCTGTTGAGGAACTCGAGGCAGAAGGCTTCAGCGGAATCTTCGTTGCTTCTGGTGCAGGTCTTCCTAACTTCATGAACATCCCAGGCGAGAACGCCATCAACATCATGTCTTCTAACGAGTATCTTACTCGTGTGAACCTCATGGATGCTGCTAACCCTAGGACAGACACTCCTATGAACCTCGGTAAGAAGGTTATGGTAGTCGGTGGTGGTAACACTGCAATGGACTCTGTCCGCACTGCAAAGCGTCTCGGTGCTGAGGTTACTCTCGTTTACCGTCGTTCTGACGCAGAGCTTCCTGCTCGTGCTGAGGAGGTTAAGCACGCTAAGGAAGAGGGCATCATCTTCAAGACTCTCCACAACCCTGTTGAGTACATCGCTGACGAGAATGGTTGCGTAAAGCAGGCTGTCCTTGCCGTTATGGAACTCGGTGAGCCTGACGCTTCTGGCCGTCGTTCTCCTGTTGATACTGGCGAGCGCGTAACCATCGACTGTGACCAGGTTGTTGTTGCCGTAGGTGTTTCTCCAAACCCACTCGTTCCTACATCTATCAAGGGACTTGAGCTCGGCCGCAAGAACACAATTGCCGTTGACGACACTATGAAGTCTTCACGCGACAATCTCTACGCTGGTGGTGACATCGTTCGCGGTGGAGCTACTGTTATCCTCGCTATGGGTGACGGTCGCCGCGCTGCACTCAACATGCACGAGAAGCTTTCAAAGTAAAAAGCACATTCATATAAGATAAACTCAGCAGCATGATCTCCGATACATAGAGTTCATGCTGCTGTGTTATTTTTTACACCTCGGTGATTTCCGAAAAATATTCGTGGCAGTTACGGGTCACGTTCGTGGGAGTTTTGGGTCACGTTCGTGGCAGTTACGGGTCGTGTTCGTGGGAGATAATTTTTGATTAGCCTACACCACCGCAAACTCCCATAAACACAGGGAATCTCAGCGATTTGGTGTAGGGTGTAGGCAAATCTCGAAAATTCATTATCGGCACACAAACTGACGCAGAACCGGAGACAAATAAAAAAACTCCTCACTCCTCACCAAACGTCATAACACACTGATATCCAACGCCATACAAGGTGACGAGTAGGGTGACGAGTGCCATCAAACGAGGTCAAATGTGTGAGGAGTGGTGAGGAGTGGTGAGGAGTCAGAAACCGCTCATCACCCGCCTAACACATTGATGTTCAATTCATTACGCACAAATGGTGAGGAGTGAGGAGTTGGCATCAAAATTCTCGCTCAAGGTTTGTGGCCTATCATGCCGGATGCCCTTCGCAATACTTCATGAACTTCTCTTTCGTAAACGCCACACCTCTTGCTGACTTAGCATGAACACCATACTTAACGGGATGGTCAAGAGGGGTATATCTTGACAACTTGAACTCCAATCTCATTGGATATTTATTTCCTGCCACCTCATGAGTGGAAACCGATTCCACACGATAATAGCCGCGGAAACTGTTGTCGGAGATAGGTGCGAAGTAGCGGATTTGCTTGATGTCCACATCTTCCCTCGGCCCTTTGTTGCTGCAATGGAATGAAGTTGCCGTACCATTCATAAGAGCTTCCGTATCATTATCGCCGAGAATGTCAGCAACGAAATACAGCGGATTGCCCTCATTATAGAACAATCCCTTCTGCGGAATGCTCTCGGAAAGAATCTCCGACGCAGCATTGTCTATCAACTCCCTGATGAACTTCTCCAAAAGGAATCTGTTGCGCTCATCCTTTGGTCGCAAAGGAAAAGCACCGATGTTCACCTCGTCTATTGTCCTGTAGAAGCGCGACACCTCCACATCTGCCGTATCGCCATCGCCTGGGAAAAGAATATAACCACCTATCACCTCTTTCTTCAACTCGTCAGACGTGTGGTCTTTATAGTATATGGCATCACGATAGCGGTGCATCTGGTTGATGGCATCCTCTGGCGGCGTGTCAACACCACGGGCATCACGACCGTCAATGCGATACTTTGCATCAAAGAGATACGTCATCTTCATGCCCTTCTGCATATCGTCCTTCGTCAGTTGCAGCACGATGTCCGGCTTCTGCGCAACGGTAGGCACATAGATGTTCTCCATGGATATATTGTCGTTCTCCCTTTCCGTATGTTTCGGGTTATAGACAAGTTCCGCGAGAGCCACATTGTCCTTCTTGAAAAGGATGCGAGAATGTTCGCCCTTGCCCAGTTCCCAAGTGAACATGCCGTTCATTTCCATGCGGTTACGATGGTCAACATCCTCGTCCGTAATGCCCAACTGCTCCTTCACGATATGGCTCACCTCAATGAAACACCATATCTCGTAGAGCGTGGCAATATCCTTCGACTGAAGGCGATAGATGCCATCGTTCAACGAATAGGCACGACGCAGAAGATTCCATGTGCGATAAACCTGACTATAGCCACTCGCCTTCTGCAAGACAAGGCTCTCCTGCGTCAATCCCTTGAAGCGACCGACTGTGCGGAAGAACGGATTATGCTGAAGACGCTTCATCGTGGCGAGCGTCTGCTTCATCTCCGTGCGCATTTCCTCGCTTGCATTGCGAATGTTTTCTATGCGATTCTTCAGCGTCTCATACTTTGCGGTTATGGTAGCCAGAGCATGCTTCAGGAAACGATTCTCCTGCGTATCATTGCTCGGTGTCTGTTCCTCAACATGATACAGATGAGCAGGTTCGCGGCGATGCTCAGCCAGTTCGTTTTCGATGCTCGATGTTATCCTGCGCAACTTGTCAGCCCTTTGGTATGTGCTTATGTTATGCAGACGATGACGAGGACGCTCAATAATGCTGCGAACAGCTTTAACGAACTTCTCCTGTTCCTCTTGGAATATGCTCCACCACACGAGATCCGGGTGCTCTCCTTTCGTATCAGGATTGAAGCCATGGAAGGTTCTTCGCATATAGTCGAGCGACAGCATTCGATATTCCTGTTCAATGTCCTCTATTATCTTCTTCCAATGCTCATGATAGTTCAGCTTTGTGCTCAACACTTCATAGCCGAAAGTAAACCTTTTCTGCTGACCGTCAGCCACATACGCAAGGTTTATCTCGCTTCTGCCAATATCGTTTCCGTAGTTCAGGAAACCGCTCAATATCCTTCCTCTCCGATGAAAACTGAAACGCTCATTGTCAGCTTGCAGCATGGAACCGAACTGCGCAGACACCACCTTTGGATTAGTGAACTCCACCCATACTGGATAATCCGCATTGTCAAAGAAAACGGCAGGCGTAGGTGTCCCCTTTTCTATTGGCTGACGCTCGCTGTCTTCAGGAAGTCTTTCTACAGACACAACACCCTCCGACCAAGTGTAAGTGGAAGTGAGATTCTGCTCACCAACATTACGCTTAGCCTTCTCCCAGATGCCATCGAACTTCGCACATTCGATGTACAAATCAAAGTCTTGGTGCGTTATCTTTAGTAGTTCCATGATGAATGAATTATTAAACGCAAGTTAAGCCAGTAACACAAGTTTATATTTTATTTAAACACGGGTTGCACGAGTGGCACGAGTTTCTTTAATATAGGTTTAAAAAGTCTCACTATAAAAACTTGTGCAACTATTATTTCCCTTAATGAGAAAAAACTTGTGCAACTCGTGCAACTTGTGTTTAAAACAATA
>JAZRYU010000053.1:0-17269 GCA_045600885.1 Prevotella sp. | reverse complement strand
CTTCATTTCTTCATTGGTGACGATACGATATCATGGTCAAAACCGTGGTTAATACCCATAGATACGCATCGCCCGTTCCGTACAACTCGGTCTTCAAATTGACCCTCGTTCCTCAGGTCAACACGAAGACCTCTTTAGTTTATTATTGAAGTTTTTATTTTCATTTACATTTACATTCTCACTGGCACGTTGTAGAACTTCCAAGAGCTTGAGCCTGGTTCTACGACATCCACTGAACGGCAGCTGCCGGTTACGCGATTGAAATAGAGGCGGAAGATATGAGAATCGCCAGGATATACGGTTACGGCTCTTGTTCCGATGCCTTCAGAATCGCGAAGATAGCGAATAACTTTTTCATAATGTTGGGTTTGGGGGTTTTAAGTTTTTGGTTTGGGGGACCCTGCCGAGAACGGCAGGGAAGAGTCATTTTGTTTGTTTGACGATGCAAAGGTAGGGTGTTTAGAGAAGGTTTCGCAAACAGTATATGAAAACAAAACGTACAATCTGTGAAATTCACAAACTGTACGTTTTATTCATTCTATGTACGGAAAACAACTTACTTCTTGACCACAACCTTATGGCGTTTGCCTTCTTTATCAACGACGATGTTGATTCCGCTCTTCAGCTTCGTCTGACGTCCGGATATATCATACACCTTGACATCCTTGTCGTCAGCATTGACGCCACGTATTCCTGTGCTGTAATCGTGGAATATGACGATTATGTCCGTAGGGTCTGAGACTGTGATCTCTGTATTCTGTTCGTAGGTGACAGGAGAGGCGTTGTTTCTTACGATCTCAAAGCAACATGCAGGATTGTCTTGTGTCACGATTGCCGTTTCTTGGAAGAAGGCTATAGGGTTATGGTAAGTTTCTCCAACATTATTGCACAGACTCTCAACGCCTGCGTACGCCTTTGGATAATAGAAGGCGAAGGTCTTTGTCTGGTTCCTAACATCATTGCTGCAGAACGCCACCTTGCCGCTTCCTTCGGCGGTGATAGTTGCCTTCGCCGTGTATTCCTTGAAGTTGTCTAGCACATTGTTGTTGATAAACGCATCGCTGATATCCTTGAACCATTCCAGTTCCTGGTCGGTAGGCACATGACCGTCGGCGAGTTGCTTGATGAATTCATTTGCCTTCGCCATATATGTCTGATACGCAGCTTCAATATCCTTAAGAGCATGATCTTCGTATGTTCTGAAGTCACCAACACGTATGCATCCCTGAAGGTATTCGTCCATGTCGGAGCCAAGGTTCTTAAGACGGTTGTATGCGATCTTAACCTTTTCAGCCTGACTGTTCAGTTCAGCGATAAGTGCACTGTAGTCAGGTGTTGGAGGTGTAGGATCATCGTCGTCCGATTCGTAGAGAGGATCGTTGCCGTCGTTGCAATAGAGGAAAGAGAATCCGTTGTAGTTGTAGTACCAGTTATATACAAGAGGGATGCTCGTATTAATTGTGATTCTCCAAGACCGTCCGGCATAGAGAGTTCCCAAGACATCAGGATATTCTTCTACGGTGTATGTGCCTATTTCAGAATAGTCGCTCTTGAGCTTGACAACGAGTTTAGTAAGATCAATATTCTCCGAACCGTTATTATAGAGGGTAAACTGCGTACTTCCGTCACTGACGTTTTCTGTCATTGAGAGATATGGGTTGTAACTCTTAGGTTTAGTTTCCACTGTTACGGTGAAGTCCCTCGAGGTAGCGTTGTACGAATCAGTGGCAGTGCCAGATACGGTAATGGTTGCCGTACCAGTAGCCACGGCTGTCACTGTGCCATCATTGCTAACGGTTGCCACACTTTCGTCGCTGCTTGTGAAGGTCAGTATGCCATCGTAGGCGGCAGGCGCCGTTATAATGGCAGTCTTGCCCGGGTACAGTTTCGTGGTGCTGATCTCGAAAGTGATGTCTATCTTCTCTGCACCGTCAGCATTGAGCACCTTTATAGTAGGTATAGTCGTTGAGCGGTCAACACGCATCAACTGCCAGTCGCTGCTTGAGCCGTATAGTCTGAACGATGGAAGGACCTCGTAAGTACCGTCCTTCGTAAGCAGTGAAGTGCTGAACGGCATACGGAAATAAGACGTATAGTAGTAAGTAGGAGGAAGAGAGGTGGAACCGCAACGCTCGGTGAACAGAGTTTCTCCGGTAACAATATTGCGAAATGCCACGCCGTATTCTATCGTTGCTTCAAAGAGCCCCGGATTGTTAGGCATAGCAAAGAGATACATGTTCTTGTCGCCAGCAGCTTTGTTGAGTTCGTATTTATCTATTGCGTTAGCTGTAGAGGTTGTAGTGCTCATCTTCACATCTCCATAGGTAGTGAAGTTGACGGAATATTCGCCGCCTTCGTCAGGCTTTATGTTTATCGTAGCAGCATTATTGTCATTGAACTGACCGTTAGAAGAACCACTGACCAGAGCATTGCTGCCTGACAGAGCGAAGTAACCGTCACAATATCCATCCCATCCCCAGTTCACGCAGTACATGTCATCAGCAGACTTATAGCCATGCATGATGAATGCGTGACCGCCAGTAGCTGAACGTCCGGAATAAAGTATAGGTCTTCCTACCGCCAGTTCGTTGTAAATGAGGTCTTCCCATTCATCGTCGGTGTAGTAAGCACGATTAAGCATCGTTATACTCTTGTCGTAGCCGAAATTATTTGCAAGAGCTTGTCCAGGTGCATGAGTATAAGAAGAGGAAGCACTCTGACCATAGCTCATATTCATCGCTACACCGGCGTGATACATCAGCGTTCCAACAGCCTGTTCCTGAGCTTTAGTGTAACTGCTGCCGTATGTGTCCAGCATATTGCTGAAGTCATACGAAGTCGCAGCAAAGTCTGCCTCGAATGTGAGCGTGATGGTTTCGGTTCCCGTACTATAGCTTTTCTGGTAACTGTTGCTGCCCTCGCCTCTGGCATATCCGTGATACTTCATTATCTGTGAAACAGCCGTAGCGTTACAGCCTGTTATCAGAGGCTTGTATCCCGTTCCCAATGTAGGAATCATGCTGTTGTACGGCTTATTCTGTCCCCACTTGGTCTTTATAAGCGGCTCTATGTCTGCCTTTGACGCAGAGACCTTGGCTGGGATGGAACTTTTAATTTTTAATCTTTCACTTTTTAATTCTTCATCAATGCCCGCTATGATCTGGTCCTCATACGACTCCAGCATCTCACGCAGGTTGTCCGGCATGTTGTCTATATCAAACTTACCCTCGTAGCTATAGCCCAGCACCTCTCGCGCACTTTCGTCACCACCAATGATTGCGAAGCCGCCACTTGGATTGTTGAACACATAGAAGCACGTGTGTCCTTCTTTTTCCGCACAATAGCTCAACTCAGGCTGAGCCATGGCACTTTGTCCCTTAGCAAAAGCTTTTCCATTATTAAACAGCGCAGAAGCTTTGGCTTGCGCATCCTCAACGCTCACTTTCTGAGCAAAAGATGCAACGCAGACGAACGTCGCTAAAAATAATAAAAAGAACTTCTTCATGGTATTAATATTGTTTGGGGTTTAGTTTGTTTTTACGTTTTTCATGTGTGCAAAGTTAAAAATATTTTTCCAAACTTGCAAAAAAAGACACAGAAAAAGTGAACATTCAGGCGAAAAAAGACTGTAATGGCATAACAAAGAGGGACCTCCGCACCGTAGCGATACGATGCGGAGGTCTTTAGTTTTCAATAAATTCAGGAGGAACGGGGGGATTACTTTGTAAGCTCCTCTGGTATCTTCGGCATTGCGCCGTTCTGTGAGCAGACGAATGCTGATACCTGTACAGCAGTCTTATGGGCTTCAGCGATAGGCTTGCCATTAAGCACGCAGGCTACGAAAGAGCCGGTGAATGAGTCGCCTGCGCCAACAGTGTCGGCAACCTTAACCTTTGGTGTTGGCTGGAACGATACGCCGTCCTCATGGAAGACGTAAGAGCCGTTTGTACCGCAAGTGAGGATGATCATCTGAAGGTCGTAGATGCGCATGATGTCGCGACACTGGTCTTCAAAGTCCGTGAGCTGGAGTGGCTGCTCGTCAGTTGGTGTTGGCACTTCGCCGAGGTCGAGGATACTTGAAACAAGACTGATCTCCTCATCGTTAAGCTTGAGAACATTACAGCGGTTCAGCGACTCCTCAATCACCTCCTTTGAATACCACTGCTGACGGAGGTTGATGTCGAACACCTTGAGAGTGCCGAGCTGTGGCATTGTGTCGAGAAACTTCTGCACCGTCTCGCGAGTAACGGCAGTGCGCTGAGCGAGAGAACCGAAGCAAACGGCACGAGCATTCTTAGCGATCTCCTCAATGGCAGGAGTCCAAGGGATGTTGTCGTAAGCTACGCCAAGGCAGATGTCATACTGTGGGATGCCGTTGCCAGAGAGTGTAACCTGTACGGTTCCTGTTGGGAAGTCAACAGTTTCAAGGTGGCTCTGAGCACCCTGCTGCTTGAGAATATCAACGATTTCACGACCGTTCTCGTCATCGCCTATGGCAGATACAGCAATGCCGTTGAGACCAAACTGACTTGCATGATAAGCGAAGTTGGCAGGAGCGCCACCGAGTTTCTTTCCGTCCGGGAGACAATCAAAGAGGATTTCTCCCAATCCTACGATATAGTTTTCCATAATTTCATTAAACTTTTCGCAAGTTCACATGTTATTGATTTTAAGATGTTTATTAGGATTTTAATTTAGATTTCGAGCCGTTAGGCGATCCAATAAAAATCTTTACCAAAATCCTCACCAAAATGCGCTCGAATACCTCGCTTCAAGAAATATTTTTGAAGGATCGCTTCGCTCGAAATCCGAACTAAAATCTTTATAAAAATCTAATTTTTACATGCGAAACTTGTGTTTATTTAAGATTTAATCTTAAGAGTATAGAATGTCAGATAAGCTGCGCCAATAGCCATTACGATGAGAGCGCCGACAGTACCCATAGCGTCTGAAGCAGGACCCATGAGGAGTGGGAAGATAGTACCGCCGAAGAGACCCATGATCATCAGACCGGAAGCCTCGTTCTGCTTGTCAGGAACCGCGAAGAGAGCCTGGCTGAGCACAACAGGGAAGATGTTTGAGTTGCCGTAGCCAATCATTGCGATGAAGACATAGATGAGCATCTGCTCGTTGAAGAAGCAGAGTCCCACCATACCGCAAAGGATAAGCAGAGCGCAGATGCCGAAGAACACCTTTGTGCTCATCTTCTGGAGGAAGAACGAACCAGTGAACGAACCTACGGTACGGCAGATGAAGTAAAGGAATGTGCCGAAGCCAGCAGCGTTGGCATCCATCTGAAGGCGCTCAATAAGCACGCGTGGAGCGTAAGTGTTTGTACCAACATCAATACCTACGTGGCAGACGATGCCAAGGAGACAGAGCACGATGAAAGGGTTGCCGAGGAGTTTGAAGCACTCAACCACACTCGCACCCTTTCCAGCCTTCTCCTCCTTGATGTCAGTAACGCCGAGAACCAGCACAGCCAGAATGCCCACAACAGCGTAGATAGGGAAGAGAATGCGCCAGTCGAGACCGAAGTCAGGAATCACCTTTGCTGCACCCCATGCAGCGAGGTAAGGAGCGAGACAAGAGGCAATGGCCTTGACGAACTGTCCGAAGGTCATGGTAGAAGCCAGCTTGTCGCCGCTTACGATGTTGCTCACCAGAGGGTTCAGCGAAGTCTGCATGATAGCGTTGCCGATACCGAGCAGAGAGAAGGCCACGAGCATCATAGGATACGATGTCGCGAAGAGAGGCATGATGAGCGATGCCACGGTAACGATGATAGATAGCAGTACGGTGTTCTTGCGTCCTATCTTGTTCATCAGCATGCCTGTAGGCACAGAGAAGATCAGGAACCAGAAGAACACGAGCGAAGGCATTATGTTTGCCTGAGAGTCAGTGAGACCGAGGTCACGCTGAACATAGTTTGATGCCGTGCCCACGAGGTCAACGAAGCCCATCGTGAAGAAGGCGAGCATCACGCTAAGGAAAGCTATGCGATTTGATTTCATAATCTAGGAGCCCCCTACCCCCCGAAGGGGGAACTTTTAATTGTTTTGAGGGCGACTTTAAGTTATTTATAAATGATTACTCAGTTACTATTAAGAGCTCCCCCTTCGGGGGCTGGGGGGCTACTTTACCGTAATTTTAGTGAGAGGTGACTTAGGGAACACGAGGTTTGTGATGCAGACCTCGCCATTGTTTCCGAACACCTCAACGCTTGACTTGTCGATAAAGATGCGGAGGGAAGTTAGCTTGTTGTGGACTGGAGCCACTACAGGAGCTTCGTTATCGCCACCAGCCTTGAGGAAGTTCTGGTTGAAGCCTGTCACGCCACTCTTGCTACGGTCGGCAGTAAGCGTCATTGCCTTCTGGTCGTAAGTGAGGACGTACTCCTCGCCTTCGTCGTTAGAGAGGACAACCTTGCATGAGCCCTTGATCTTCACAACCTTGTCAAGACCCTTGCCGTCGTATTCCTGTGCAGGTGTGCTACCCAAATAAAGCTTCTTGTCGGCACCTTCATAGAGGAAAGGATCACGGACGATAGAATTTGCTGAGCGGTACTGCTTTGTAGGAACCTCGTTGGCATACTCCCAGTTTGACATCCAGGCAATCATTGGTTGACGACCGCCAGGAGCGTTTGAGAATGATACCGTAGCGTAGTGATCCTTACCATAGTCCTGCCAGAGAGAGTTGCCGTTAGTGTAGCGTGACTCATCGTCAACAGTGAACTTGTGTCCGTCGAAATCGCCAACGAAATACTGTGTAGCACTACCGCCGTTAGCACCACCAGGGTTGATGTTGCAGATAAGAACCCACTTCATCTCGTTGATCTTAAGACGATCGTTCTTTACACGAACACGCATGAGGTCTGGACATTCCCAAACACCACCATGACCGCCGAGACCTTCGCCGAAGCGAGACTCTTCCTTCCAAGTCTTCATGTCAGGCGAAGAATAGATGCGCATCTCCTGACCGCAAGCGAGGATGAGGTTCCAAGCGTTGATTTCCTCGTTCCAGAACATGTTTGGATCGCGGAAGTCCTTGATAGGAGCAGTGAGCACAGGATTGCCTTCGTACTTCTTGAAAGTCATACCACCGTCAGTACTGTAGGCAAGACACTGAGCCTGAACATCGCCACCATGAGGAGTTGGGCGGGCAGCAGTGTACATTGCAACGACAGCATCCTTGCCAAAACCAGTAGTGTTGTTATGGTCAACGATACAAGAGCCGCTGAACATTGCTCCCCAAGTGTCAGGAACAAGGGCTACAGGCTGCGCTGTCCAGTTGATGAGGTCTGTAGAAGTAGAGTGAGCCCAGTGCATGTTACCCCACATTGAGCCGTAAGGGTTATACTGGTAATAAAGGTGCCAGATGCCGTCCTTGTAGAACATACCGTTAGGGTCGTTCATCCAGCCGCGCTTTGGAGTGTGGTGGAATGAAGGGCGGAAAGGTTCGTCAATGAGCTGGAAGTCCTCGTCGTTGTTCTGTTCCATCTTCTTGAAGCAGATACATCCCTCAGGAACATCCTGAATAACTACGTTGAACCCCTTCTCATTCATCCAAGGAGTCATATCGAGCGGAAGGTAATAATCAACCTTCTCGCGAGCCATGCGCACATTGTGACGCATGATCTCCGTGTTGCCCACAACAACAAGCACGCGACCCTCTGGAGCATTCTCCTGAATAGGAAGCCAAAGATAGCGACCATCATTGCTTGCAGGTCTTACGATGCTCTGCTCGCAAGCCTGATGCGTGATAGGCGGAACAGCCGCCATACTAAAAGAAGGGAAGGCAAACAAAGAAGCCAATAGTAATTTCAGTTTCATTATTATAGATTTTTAGTTTCATTTAAAGTACCTCCACCCTCGCCCCATTCGATAGTTGGGGGCTGAGAAGGGGGAGGATGGGTTTCTGTTATCCTGAGAACAAACTTTAAACCTTCAAACTACATTACTCTTAAAAATCTTTAAACCCTTATGATGTTTTAAAAGCCGCTCCTATTGACTGATTACCAATAATACTATTAATATAATAACCTAACTAACCAAACTATTATTTTCGCAAACCAATATTTTTAGTTTTTCCCCTCCTCCCCTGTGGAGGAGTCAGAGGGTGTCTTTTTCTGAGTGCAAAATTAATAAATCCATTAATAATAAGGTATAAAAATTATTGCAAGCATTATGAAAAATGTTACAAAATGCCATTTAACCTACATTTTGTAACATTTTTATTCAGTTTCACTAGCTCAACCTGAGGCTGTTGGCTCGTTTAGAGCGAACCTCAGATTAGATAGACATGAGATATTCAATACAGTTCTTTGCAAACTTGAGGATGTTCTCCTGCTGTGAGTTATTCTTTGGAGTTGCGCTCTTGTCTGCTGTGCCGTCGCTGTTCTTCATAGAGAACTCGAAGCCGCCGTTACCGATACAGAGCACTGAACCGCCGCGGAAATAGCCGTTAGGAGCCTTTGGTGCTGCCTTTGCCTCCCATACGTTGAGCTGCTGGAGCTGTTCCCACTGTCCGTCCCATGTGCCGAGAGGATAGATGCCGTGCTCCTGAGTGAGTGCATCGTAACATGCGTTGGTGCGAATCTCGCCTTCAGTAAGCTTGCCCTGAATGCCTGCGAGGCAGAAGTTGTGGTCTTCTGTCCAACCTGCGCCCTTACATGGCACGAGACGTCGACCGCTATCCTCTGTTTCTATCTTCATGCCCTTGAATACAGGGTGAGCAGTGAAGTTCACGATATGGTCATCGCCCCTGAAAGCTGCACCCATCTTCCAGAGGTCTGGGTTCCAACCGCCAGGACCGCAGTTGATAGAGCGACCGTCGCCGCCAGCATCCTTCATCATCTGGAGATCGAGACGCTCGATATAGCCTACGTAAGCTACGGCGTGCTGCCAGAGAAGGAGATTGCCGCCATCCTGAACGAATGCCTTAACGAATGGTGCTGCGGATACGGCTGTCTCAGCGCCCTTGAGAGCCCAAACGTCTGCCTCATTACCAGTCTCAATGTCGTACATCCAGAAGAGCATGCGGTAAGGAGAAAGGTCGGCAGCGGACTTGACATCGCCGAAGTAGAGGAACTTGCCCTCTGGATAGTTTGCATGGAACCAGAGCCATGCGGAAGCCTCATCGTCGTCGCCATCAGCAACGCACTGGTCAGGAGTAGCATACTGAGAGAGGAACGCGAACTTGGTCTTACCGATAAGGAGTGAAGCAGCCACAGGGAGCGACTTGCCTTCTGCATTGACAGAAACAACCTCCACTGTCCATGTCTCGCCGAACTTCACGTCAGGAATTGTCATGCCCTTGGCAGAAGCGTCGAGAGTCTTTGTCTGCTTGCTTGCAGCGTCCTTGTAGTATGTAACCTCGTAGCCTGTAGCGTCAGAGCTTGGTGTCCAAGAAACGACAAGGTTCTGCGTTACGCCGTCAGACTGCTCTTCCTGCTTGAGGATGAGGTCTGTAACCTTCTGAGCGCCATTGCGAGTGTACTTGATGACAGTACCAGGAGACAGTACTTCCTGACCGTCAACAATCTTCTTGTACTTCATGAGGAACTCATACTCCACGCCAGTCTCAAGGTTGGCGAAAGAGAATGTGCCAGCGTCCTGCTTAGTGAGTTCCTGCTGCATACCCCAGTCGCGGTAAACGGCGATGTACATGTCAGCACCGTTGTTAGCAGGTGTCCATGAGATGGTGTAGTCGTAATTGTTTACGCCGCTCGGACCACTTGTGATGGAAGCTGCGTCTGGAGCAGAGAGTATCATCTCGCCTGCGCCTGGCAGGTCTCTATCCTGGCAAGCAGTGAGGAGCACTGCTGCCAAGAGAGACATTATGATTGAAGAAAACTTTTTCATTGTTATTGTTTTTTTGCCCTGTCAAGAATGATAGGGAACGGTGGCGGATTGTGTTAGTAATTCTTGTTCTGATGATAGAGACCAGGAACGTAGTTGATCTGGTTTGAGGCGATAGGGAAGTATTCGTTCTTCTCCTTTGTGAAGTGAGCCTGCTTGAGATAGCCTGCATAGCCCTTGCCCTCATACTTTGAGTCAGCCTCTTCTGCGAAGTATGTGTTGAGAGTAGAAGAGAGCATACCCCAACGACGGAGGTCGAAGAAGCGGTGGCCTTCCATAGCGAGTTCAAGACGACGCTCCCAGCGAAGTGCCTGACGTGCATAATCCTTGTCAGGGAAGCTTGGATAGTCAATGATCTCACACTGCTCTGCAGCATAGTCAACATAGTTCTCAATAGACTTAGCAGCACGCTGACGAATACTGTTGATGATAGTGAGAGCATCGCCAAGCTTGTCAAGTTCAATGCATGCCTCTGCCTTCATGAGCATAACGTCGGCAGTACGGAATACGTAGTCGTTAACGCCAAATGCCTGCCATGGGTTGTCGTAGTATTCACCCTTAGAGCGCTGTGGAACTTCCTTCATGCTTGTGTAGAAACCGTAGTCAGCAGGGTTACGGCTGTTGTCCATAGTGAGAGTGAAGATTTCCTCGTACTTGTAAGGGAATGTAGGCATTCCGACAGTGTGGAAGAGACGTGGGTCCCACTTCTGGCCTGTAGGCGCTCCGTTTACAGGGTAAGTGTTGTGGTCCTTGTTGTAGTCGTCGAACATTGGCAGACCGTTCTTTGTTTTGAATGCATTGACGAGGTTCTGTGATGGCTTGTGGAAGTCCCATCCGCAAGACCAGATGCCCCAGCAGCCGTTGAGCATGTTCGACCAGTTAGCACGACCGAACTGAGTGCCGTCGTCAGCCTTGTTAGAGTGCTGAACAGCGAAGACGCTCTCCACAGAGTTCTTGTGGTTTACCATGAAGACGTCGCCGAAGCTTGGAAGGAGGTCATAGCCGTCAGATAGTACTTCGTTGGCATAAGTCACGACCTTCTCCATCTTTGACCTATCAACATGAGCATAGCCAGTTGTTGATTCGTAGCCGTCGCCATAAGCCCAGTTGAGGTAAACCTTTGCAAGGTAAGCAGCAGCGGCAGCACGAGTGGCACGGCCAGTCTGGCTTGGACCTGTTATAGGGAGATTCTCGTGAGCAAAATCAAACTCCTTAACGAGGAACTGCATAACCTCATCGTGAGAAGACTGCTTTGTAGCCTCAATCTGGGCATTGTCCATATTCTCGAGTACAAGCGGTACTTCATACCACATCTGCTGAAGCTTGTAGTAGAAATGAGCACGGAGGAAGCGTGCCTCGGCATAGAGGGTGGTGTTACGGTCGGCAACCTTGCCGTCGGCACCGGTCATAGACTCAATGGCGCGGTTGCAGCGAGAGATAGCAACGTAGAGACGATACCAGAGTTCGTCGAACTCTCCGCGGTCGTTAGTAAGTGAGGAGAACACCTCCATTGGGTGATAGCCAGTATCGCCAAGTCCGCTACCGCCCTTGTAGCAGTCGTCAGCAGACATGTCGCCGTATGGCCAGAGGTTGAAAGGATAAGAGTACCAGTCGTCGCCCATAGAAGCGTAAGCGGCTGTTACGAGGTTCTCAGGATGACTGAATGCAGTTTCCTGATCAAGCATTCCCTGTGGCTTTGTATCGTCAACGCTACATGCGGTGAAGCCCACAGCAACCAAAAGTGATGCTATATATAAATGAATTTTCTTCATTGTATTTTTTCTATTTTATTATTTGCTAAACTATTCACTCCCCATCCTATAAGGAAGGGGTTGGGGGAAGGTCCATTTTAGAATCCGAGCTGCACACCAACAGTGAATGATGCTGTGTGAGGATATGCGAATGAAGGATTCTCTGGGTCAGTGCAAGTGAGTGCGCTTGACTTGATAGTCAAAAGGTTCTCGCCAGAAACGAATACACGAGCCTTGTTGAAGTTGATCTTCTTGAGGAGCTGGTGGTCGAAAGTATAGCCGAGCTGGAGAGTGCGGAGCTTAGCGTAAGAACCATTCTCTACAAAGTAAGTAGAGAGACGACCTTCGTCTGCACTGTTGCTGAGGGTAAGGGCAGGGATGCCAGAGCTTGTGTTGCCTAAATGCCATGCATCGAGAAGACGGTCACCCTTGTTTGAACCTGGGTCTGTGAGCGACCAGAAGTCTGTCTGGTACTTCTGGCTGTTGATTACGTCAACACCAGCAACGCCCTGCCAGAACATGTTGAAGTCGAAGTTCTTGTACTCAAGATCAACGTTGAGACCCCATGAGAAGTTTGGTACTGGGTTGAAGATCCATGTGCGGTCAGCTTCTGAAATCTTACCGTCGCCGTTGAGGTCTGCATACTTGAGACCACCTATGCGAGCTGCTGGCTGACCAGCCATGAGCACTTCTTCCTTTGACTGATAGAGACCTTCCACTACATAACCGAGGAGAGAGCCGTAAGCACGACCGTCATCAGCGAGGTTGTGGAAGTCGTTGTGCTCGTATGAGTTCTTTGACTTCTCAGGGAGGAATGTTACCTTGTTGCGGAAGAAGTCGAGGTTGCCATTTACGTTATACTTAAAACCGAAAGCTGTTTTGCTACGGTAGCCAAGATTGAGTTCGAAACCGTTGTTCTTCATTGTAGGACCATTAATCCATGTAGCACCACCTTCACCGATTGCACCGAGGTAAGCAGGCTGCACGAGCATGTCCTTAGTCTCCTTGAGGAAGATGTCGAAGCTACCGTAGAGGTCGCCATTGAGGAACTGGAAGTCAGCACCGAAGTTCCACTGTGAGGTAGTCTCCCACTTGAGGTCCTTGTTCTCAGACTGAGTCTTGATATAGCCTGAAGGGAACACACCTGAGTTCTGGAGATTTACGTCGTAGGCAGTAGATGTACCGCGGTCAGCGCCGTAGTCTGCACGGTAGAGACCGAAGTGAGCGATGTTAGAGTTCATAGCCTGGTTACCAGTCTGACCCCATGAGGCACGAAGCTTGATGTCGTGAACCCAGTCAGCCTTGATGTACTTTGAAACACGGTAACCGAGAGAAGCAGCAGGGAAAGTACCATACTGGTGGTTTTCACCGAAACGGCTTGATCCGTCATGACGGATTGTGAAAGATGCGAGGAGAACATCTTGCCAGTTGTAGTCAACCTTACCGAAGTAAGACATGAGCTTGTAAGCATCGCCGCCACCTGTTGCAGTCTGGATGCCAGTACCTGCGTTAGGCCACATGTAGTCGTAGTTCTCTAGAACGTAGTTCACGCGGCGAGCAGAAAAGTCAAGACCGTTATCCTGGTGAGTCTCAAGACCAGCGAGGATAGTGAAGTTGTGATCCTTGACGTCGAATGTATATTGAGCAGTGTTTGACCAAGTCCACTTTGTTGACTGGCTCTGTGACATTGTAGAAGCGTTAGTGTCGTTGTTTACGACATCTGAGTGCCACTGGTAAGTCACGCTGCGGATGTTGGCATTTGTATAGTCAAGACCGAAGTTAGAGCGAATAAGGAGTCCCTTGATAGGAGTGATGTCAACGTAAGCGTTGGCAAAGATACGCCATTTCTTGAGGCGGTTGTTGCGGTTATGATAGAGCTCGCGGAGAGGGTTCTGACGGTCAGACATACCACCTACAGGACCAGAGAATGTAGTTCCGTCCACCTCGTAAAGAGGAAGTGTAGGAGCCATCTTGAGAGCGCTTTCCATAGGAGCGCAATCCACATTATTAGAATAAGAGATCGTAGCATTCTCGCCAAGGCTGATGATGCTGTTGATCTTATATACAGAGTTGAGACGACCTGTGAAGTTCTCGAAGTCTGTGTATTTCAGCACACCAGTTGCCTTCTTATAGCCGAAAGAGAAGAGAGAAGAACCCTTGTCGTTTGCCTTTGAGAGCGAGAGGTCATAGTTCTGTGTAACACCTGTACGGCTGATGGCATCAACCCAATCAGTATCACTGAAGAGCATGGTGTGCTTGCCGTTCATGAAGTAACTGCCAGTAGCCTCATCGTAATAACGACCATTTACGGTGTAGTTCTCATACTTGCCTGTCACTGGGTTGAAGGCTGTTACAGGCACACCGTTTGGTGCGCTGAATGTCAAGCCGTATGTGTTTCCGTAAGTTTCAGGATTAACGCCATCGTTGAGGGCAGCCTGAGCCATGGCTGTAGCATACTTCTGAGTGTTAAGAAGGCTCATCTTCTGGCTCATCCATGAGGCTGTGACGGAAGCGTTGAAGTCGATGTTCACCTTATCGCCCTTCTTACCCTTCTTGGTAGTGATGATGATCACACCGTTTGCCGCGCGTGAACCATAGATAGATGCAGAAGCGGCATCCTTGAGAACCTGCATAGACTCGATGTCGGCAGAGTTGAGAGTATTCATAGAACCGCTGTAAGGCACGCCATCAAGGATGATGAGTGGAGCTGTGCTAGAACCGCCCATAGAGCCGAAACCACGAATCTGGATGTTTGCCTCACCTGCAGGCGAACCGCTACTTGTAATGGTCATACCAGCCACCTTACCCTGAAGACCAGACATAGGGTCGGTAGAGCTTGGCTTGAAGTCCTTGTTGTCAACGATACCTACAGAACCCGTGAGGTCTGCCTTGCGCTGAACCTGATAACCGGTTACGACGACTTCCTGGAGAGAGTTAGACTCGTCTTCCATGACAACGTTCATCTGAGAGGAAGCAGGGAGAGTCTGAGTCTGCATACCGACGTAAGAGAACTGAAGCTGCGCACCACTGGCAACTTTGATAGTAAAGTTTCCGTCGAAGTCGGTGATGACAGCATTGCTCTCATTGCCCACCTCTTTGACAGTTGCTCCGATGATAGGGTCGCCATACTGTTTGTCAGTAACAGTACCCTTCACCTCTATGTTCTGTGCTGCGGCAGAGAGCGAGCAACAGAGCATCATGAGCACGGAGAGAAAAATCTTTTGGATCTTTTTCATAAATTAGTACTTGATAAGGTTTTTGTTATTTAATTTTGTGATTCTAAAATGGATAGTTATGGAGGCAAAATGAAACGGCTCGGAAATCCTCGCCCTACATTAAGCGGGCACAAAATTAATACTACGCACAGCAAAACCCCGTAAATATTGATACAACGACTCCCAAATTCGTTGCTAAGAAACAAATTTGGGAGCAAATGTTACAAATTTTTATTTATGTTCACTCTGAAGGGCGAACCTCCGTAGGCGACTTTCCGAAGAGGTCCTTATAGCACTTCGTGAAATAAGACGGTGAGGAGAAGCCAACGCGATAGGCTATCTCGGAGATGTTCAGAGAGGAATCAGCGAGGAGCTGATGACCGCGCTTGAGTCGCTCTTCACGGATAATCTCGACTGGCGACTTGCCAGTAAGTGCCTTCACCTTTCTATATAATTGTACGCGTGAGAGGCACATCTCGTTGCCTATGTCTTCCACTGAGAGATCAGAATCGGAAAGATGTGCGTCAACAGCAGCAAGGAACTTCGTGAGGAACTCGTTCTCGCGTCGGAACTGCTTCTCGCCACCACTGATGATGTCCTCACCGGTCTCCTCCACATTGTCGTCCTTCTGGTTGAGGGAGATTTCTATTATCTTGTCGCGCTGCTCTTCAAGTTCGTCGCGCTGACGCTCAGCCACCTCCTTCTCGTGCATGAGCTGCTTATTGGTAATGGATAATTGAGAATTGATAACTGACAATTGCTGGTTGGCATCAGAGATTTTCTCCTGACTCTCCTCCAGCTGCTTATTCTTGTCGCTGAGAATCTCATTCAGCTTATGCTTCTGCCGGTAAGCATGAATAGAGAAGGCAAGGAGGGTGACCGTAACGAGGATGAGAGCAAGAATAACACCGATGACGGTCTGCTGACTCTCGATGTAATCGCGCATGGAGCCCGCCTGAGTGTGCATCTTGCGCAGATAGGCAGCCTGACGCACCACCTCCTCATGCTGCAAGAGGAGCACCTTTGCGTTCTGACTTGTCACCACGCTCGACTTGAGCACGATGTCTTTCGGCACAGTCTTGCCGTCAAGCACGTCGATGGCAAGCTGGAGTAGTTCGTCGCCATGGGTAGGATAGATGGCAGAAGCGGTCAGTATGGAGTCTGCCACCTGACGAATGCCGCCATTCTCTGTCGGGAGTGCAT
Source organism: Prevotella sp. (assembly GCA_045600885.1). Taxonomy (GTDB): domain Bacteria; phylum Bacteroidota; class Bacteroidia; order Bacteroidales; family Bacteroidaceae; genus Prevotella. Next base: position 1,240 of record JAZRYU010000053.1, on the reverse strand, counting down.
CCACACCGAGGTACAGGATATTGCCGTTGTCCTTGCCATTCTCCTTTATCACGCGACGCGCACCAACCGCCATGCGGTCGTTTCCGCCATAGACGGCATCAATCTTTCCGTCGTATTCCTTCAATATTCGACGCATGGCAATCTCGCCGGAAGCTTCCGTCCAGTCGCCACTCTGATAAGCCACCATCTGCATGTCAGGGTATTTCTTCAGCGCATTCACAAAGCCGTCGTGACGCTCCTGTGCAGGCGAAGAGCCTTTCAGACCGCCAATCTCCACGACATTACCCTTGCCGCCGAGCTTTCCGGCAAGATACTGTCCGAGCATCTCGCCGATATGATAGTTGTCGGCACCCATGAAGGCAGTAAACTGCGCATCGTTGGTCTTGCGGTCATAGAGTATCACAGGAATCTTTTTGGCATAGACCTTGCCAATGGCTCCCGTAAGATTGTCAACCTGGTTAGGCGACACGATAAGGAGATCAATGCCTGAGTTAACAAGAGAGTCTATCTGCTTCTCCTGCAACTGGCTGTCGTCATGGGCAGACGTGAAGCGGAGTTCCACGCCTTCGTTGAAGTACGTAGCCATGACGAGCTCCTCCTGAAGCTTCGCACGCCAGGAGTCTTCAGAACATTGCGACACACCTATTATATATTTAGGTGTCTCCTTGCCGCAGGAACTTAGAAAAAACACCAATAGCACAGACGCTATCAGCAGCATGTTTCTTTTGAAAAGATTCATCATATTTGTAGTTGCAGGTTTATTCATTATATCATCACTAACTGATGCAAAGGTAATATAATTCATTCAAAATACAAATTTTTTAGAAAAAAAGGTTGTTATAGTCACCGATTTTACACCCAAAAAGGTTGTAACAGTAACCGATTTACTCATACTCACCTACTTATCATAGCACATTCCTAGATTCTTGTTTGTCCAGATAATGCATAATTGTTTGAGTACGGCTCCTTCGTCTGTATGGGAAATAAGATTATTTCACCAAGACCTTCTTGCCCTTCCTTACCACTACGCCCTTAGCTTCTTTACTTATTGGCTGTCCTGTGAGATTGTAGCAGCGAGAGTTTTCCTCGGTAAACATCTTTGTTGTACTAATTTCCGCCTGCAGCGTAAAAGCTAAAGCCATCCGGCACAGGCATTTTTGTTAATTTTTCATTTTATCTTATTTTTCGTCTTATATTAGTGAGGATCGGGGCACGGCAGGTCGCGTTGACCATGCCGTTA
>JAZRYU010000052.1:0-5316 GCA_045600885.1 Prevotella sp. | reverse complement strand
TTCACCGAAGACTTCATCTAACAAGCATTTTACGTATGATTGGTTTCTATCATCTATACTACAGAAAAGGACTCCAACAGATGACAATAACTGTTTTGCCAAAACAAGTCTTGGTTGCAACATCGACAAAAGATTATCTCTTGTAATCGCATTCTCATAATTTGTCTTGGCAAAGTCACCCAAACTATCCTTTCCGTAAGGAGGGTCAATATAAATAATATCAACCTTACCACGATACTGAATAAGAAGATTGTTCAAGGCATCGTAGTTGTCGCCAATAATCAGCTTGTGATGAGGGCTATCAGAACCATCAGAGAAGCTTAGTTCTTCATTCTTCTTGAAGTACTTAATCGTATTACCACGCTGCTTCTCCAATCGTTTGTCGTAATGAAGACCTGTACGCTTGTAAGTTGTACCTAACTGCGCAATTGCTATTGCTTCGTCTAAGGTATCAGCATTGCGGATAAGCTTGATGAGCAGATCGGCATTGGTCTGTTCCAGAATCTTATCCTCAACTCGCCTTTCTATCTCTGCAATAAGACTTTCACGAGTTGCTGTGATGTTGTTCTCAGCCATAGTTGTATCTTTTAGTAGCAATCAACTACTCTTTCAACTATGCGATGAACGGAGTAACAATGAAAAGGTGCAGACCTTTCCATTCGCGTTCACGGGAAGCCTGAGAATGAAACCCGCATGTCTCACTGGAAGAAGCCCACACCTTTAGGTGCGAACATCAACTTTTGTGAGACATTGAGCGGGAAAGTCCTTATATCAGACAATCCTCGTGAACAAATTATTCCGAAATCCTTTCAGAGGGAAAAGAAATCAGTTTCTCAGGCTTTTTCTTTTTCTGAACGCGAAATAATAGTCAATGCTATATGTTATGTATTTATATGTTTATGTTAGTATGTTTTGGTTTTATTTAGGGAACTATATATTATTTGACCCCAAATAATCATTAAATTTTTTTTGACAATTTTATGTTTTTATTTTTCTTTTAACAAACAATGTCCAACAATAGACAGAAATTATAAATAAAAATTTTTAAATTAATTCTTGTAAATTGTTGATAATTCTTGTCTCAAGAAAAAGGACCAAATTGTATATACTTACCTTTATTTATGGTTTGTATTTAGGTGGCAGCAGGTTAGTGCAGCCGTAATTTATTCTACCAAGGACTCTGCCCACTCAGGAACATTGTCGGTATATTGCTTGAAGACTTTGCCATCAACCGTGCGATATATCAGTTGCGGAAGTTCGTCTTCTATAGAGTTATCATAGATGTAAGCGCGATCTACAAGTTCTATGGCTATTTTTGCATTTGTTATAGACTTATAGTATCTTGATATTATCTTGGAAATAGGAACTTCGTGACCTCCATTAAGAAACCTTTTCGTTATTCGTCCCACGTTTATTTCCGGATCAGTCGTACAAACAAAGAAAAGACGAATGAAGAATCCGGCTGCTTTTGCCTTGCGCACAAATTCAAGTTTCTCGTCAGAAGAGAATACGGTTTCAAAAACAAAATCCTTCTTCTGTTCCAAGCATTGGTAACGCTTCTCCGTTGCAAGATGTGCTGCCTTCAGAACAGCCTCCGGAGAGTTCCAATCTCCAAATGTCTCTTGCGCTATATTGTCTGGATTTATGTACAAACTATCCTCAGACCACTCACTTTCAAGTAGTTGAATGGTCGTTGTCGTCTTACCAGACCCATTAGGACCTGCTACGATGCAAAGTGTAGGACGGCGTTCGGTACTCATAATGCGGCGAGAGATTTACGTTTCGCATTCTCAATAGCAATGTGCAACATCTCCCTTTTTTTAAGTTCAGCACGTTTCGTCGACTCACGTGCCGCCACTGCCACCTTTTCCATTATGGCATGAAGCATTTCGTCTGTAGGTTCTTCCATAGAGGTGAGGCGATATGATCGCAATAATTCTTCGCTCATTTCCTTGAATCTTTGATATTCGGCGACAAAGGTAAGACTTTTTGAAAGAATAACAAAATAAAAGGACAAAAAAACTATGAAAATGACTATAACAGCCTATGCAACAACCACAACAACCACAACATCCGCAACTTTTGCAATATAAAACTGAAGCAAATGCGCGTAATACGCGTAATTTAATCCATAATAATTTATGTCTATTATGGAATAATTCTTGCGCATTATGGGAATTTGCTTCAGTTTAAAAGCCTTAGCATATTCCTCGCTCTCGCCTTCACGCATCAGCAGTTCCACATCCCTCATGATGAGCTCTCGTGTCTCATCGCTGAAGTTGCCCATAGCCTCCACAACACGACCGTAACTGTCAGGAAGTGTTGCGAAGCAGAAGCGACTCACAAGACCGCCTTCCACATTGTTCAGATAGTTGTACATGGCAGAAGGAGTACCTGTCATCATCACATTGATGAACGCTGCGGCATTGCTCTTATGGCTGTTGTCCGACATGTAGTACTGACCGATAGCGTCATTGTCGTAAGCCTTTCGGAGAATATCGTCCATTGAAGACCAAGTGTTCTTGTTGCACTTCGCCATGGAGTCAATCTCTGGAGTCACCTGTATGAGGTGCTGTCCGCGGGCATTGTCAAGGAGCATTGAGAGCGACGTGTTAGAGGTCTTCTCCGGGATGCAGCGGATGCATGCGTGAGGATCTTCCGGCTGATGCTCAGAGTTCTTGGCTTTGCCCCTTTCCTCCTCATACTTGCGCTGCTTTTCCATCTCGATGGTGTCATAGTCCTTCACCTTGGAAAGAAGCATATCCACCAGACGCTTCACGCCACTCTTACCGCCAGCCTGAGGCGAAGTGATACAAGAGAAGAACGTCATGGAATGCAGCACATCATCTATGTATGGAGAGCGCACGCGAGTGGCAAGAGTGCCCAGAGCAGGCATCATGGCTACGAGTGCAGCAGGCTTATACTCAGCAGGATAGGCATCCAGAATGCGCGATATGCTCACAGGCATCTTGCAAGGCAGAACAACGTTGTCGTCATCGACTTCTTCCTCATTGTCAAGCTGTTGCTGCTTTGCCTGCTCCATTTCGAGCACACCAATCACTCGCTTCAGTTTGAGAGGGAAATTGCTCTTGCCCTTCTGGTAGTTCACATTGCTGATGATAAGTACCTGCACCTCGCTCTCAGGGAGTCCCCAGTTAGGGAGCACAGCCTTCATGAATGCAGCATCGAAATCGCAGATATGGCGAAGTGAAGGAAGCAGAGTCTTCAGTGCATTGTGGCGATCGCCCACCTCAGGACGTCCGTCAACGAGCTGAAAACCATCATTCTCAAGCAGTTTGATGATGATGTCTGTGTAAGGAATGCCATGGTGAGAGGTTGGATAGACACCCTCTGCAACATCTGCAACATCTTCAAACATCAGCAGACCACGTCCCATTGTGCAAAGTGTAAGCATTTTCGGCATATTCCTTACATTCTGATTTTGGCAAGTCGCTGAGAATATCGCGAAATGTTTTTTCGGCTATTCATCCGCATATACCCGATTCTCGCACAGGTATTATATTATTGATAATCAGCGTATTACAACGAGCACCATGCAGACTCTGCCGGTTAAGTCCCAGAAAGCCGCTAAAAAGGCAGTAGTTTATGAGTCGTAATCCTATCACTTTTGAGTCGTAATCCTTAGGATTACATCTCGTCCGCCTATGGCTTTCTGAAATATCCTCATTATGAGGCAAAAACGAAGGCAAATAAGGCGAAAATGAAGGCGAAAAAGTGTCTTTTTCGCTCCTCAACGAATTATCTAAACCCGAAATCCGTCAAAGCCAAAACTGACATATTGTAAACATTTCACCCCTTTCACTGACAGTTTGCACATACGTGTAACTCTCGCCGCTCTTTGAGGGATGGCGATGGATGCTAAGGAACTTGTTGCAGATGTTGTGATTGTTGTGGTTGTTGCGGTTGTTGTGGAGCTTATGAAACCTTGACAAGCTCAATCTCAAAGATCAGTGTCGAGAACCCAGGGATGCCGTGCGTTCCGCGCTTGCCATAACCCATTTCTGAAGGGATATAGATACGCCATTTGTCGCCTTCCTTCATCTTAGAGAGAGCTATCTGCCATCCGATGATAAGGTCTTTGAGGCGGAAAGCATCAGGATAACCTTGAGTAGTGTTGTCGTCAAACACTTTGCCGCTGATGAGCGAACCCTTATAATAAACTGACACCACGCTGTTAGGCTGCGCCTGCTTGCCAGCACCCTCTTCCAACACCTCATATAGAATACCGTCAGAAAGAGCCTTCACCCCCTCTTCTTCCACGAGATCCTCAAGGAAAACCTCGTTCTCAAGTCTGTATTTGTCTTTGCTATTCTTTGCCATAGAGAAACCGTTAAAAAATACGAGGAGAATGAGTATCTGTAAAAATAAAATTGACAACGTAAAGAGTCTTTGAATTATACCAATACTTAATTAAGCATTTTTTATGTGACACAAACACTCTATATTCTCGACTTCCTTTTGAAGGTATTACTCTGCCTATTGTCGGCATTTGAGCAATAGAATCAATATCTTTGGAAATATTCTCTGCAAGTGTTTTAACAAAAGATTTGTCTCTGTTGGAATAATACCACAAGATTTGATTACCCATTGCTTTGGAGGCAGTCTTAGAGAACCTTACTACAAGTTTTTCCATGCCGACATAATTTTAGCTGTATCTTCTTCTGACAGGAAATCAGCTTCATCCATCTTATCATAAAAGGCAATCTCATCACTCTCAGACACAAAAGTACATTGTTCTGGTGCCTCATCTATATAATAAGAATGAGACTTCATCTCCTGAAAATGAGCATCGTCTATTGCAATCTTCTTTGCAACATTCTCCAGACCATCATGTTCCGAAGATTTGGACAGCATCAAGATAATGAGATGGCGTTTAACCTCCTCACTAACGCTGTCAAGACACATTGAGTTGTAAAGTCTATGTGCGGTAAGTTCTGCGTGACTCATATTTAAATTCCATTATTCTGCTGCAAAGGTACGATTTAGTATTTAAACCTCCAAATATTTCGCCAACTATTTCTACTTTTTCTCGCTGTTTAACGGATAGCCAAAAGCTTTCGCGCGAAAAAATGAAGAATAAAAGATGTGGGCAACAAAATATCAGGTTTTTATTTTGTGTTTTACGAAAAAAGCATTACCTTTGCACCCGAATTGCATCAAGAGCAGTCGCTTTTAGCGGACTCGCCAACCGAGCAAGCAGCGAGAGCTGTAAGAAACAAATCTCGATTTAATTTCTTATAGCCGAGTCGCGCACGAGGAAGACAAAGTCAACCTCGTTTTACGTGCCACGGTGGT
>JAZRYU010000051.1:0-57123 GCA_045600885.1 Prevotella sp. | reverse complement strand
GCGCAGGAAAACGGTCGCAAGCTCCCAGAAAACTGCCAAACGCAGAAAACGGAAACATTAGAAAACAATTCCGCGGTGAGTTTTCTTTGTTTTTGTTTTCTCCGTTAAGGGGTTTTCTCCGTCAGGAGTTTTCCAAGGGCTTCCAATTAATTGAAAATTGAGAATTGAAAATTGAAAAATAGGCTGGCGCGCAGCTCTTTTCACTTTTCATTTTTCACTTTTCATTTTATTAATTGCCCTGTTTTCTGTTACCTTCCTACGGCTGCGCCCCTACATCGTCCTCGCCCTTAGGGAGACGAGTCGTATTCCTTAAGGAATAATTTTCTGTTCCTATAGGAATAATTTTGTAAAGCTAAGGGAAATTTCATGAGCTCCTTAAATTGTGACTTTATATCTTTTTTATATACATTATGTTAAAATGTGTCAAATCTTCAGTATAAAAACAACTTTTCTTCAAGTCAATTTAACATTTAAACATAAAAAAGTATTACTTTTGCACCCAAAAGGTGGTAGTACAACCACCTTTTAAGGGTAAAAACGAAATAAATCAAGAGGAAATATTAACATTTATGGCAACCTTGAAGAAGGCTTTGGAAGCATGGCATAGTATTCAGCCTTTGTCTTCACGCGACTGCGATAGGCTCAGTCTGCGATTTACCATTGATTATAATTACAATAGCAACCACATAGAGGGAAACACACTGACATACGGTCAAACTGAGATTCTCTTTATGTTCGGTAAGATTCTTGGTGAGGCATACGTACGCGATGTAGAAGAGATGACGGCAAGCAATGTTGGCCTGAAGATGATGATTGAAGAGGCAAGCATAAAGGACATGCCTTTGACACAAAGTTTCATCCGTACATTACACAAGACATTGCTCCGCGAGGATAATACCGTTTATCGCAATCTGCCAGGAGGCGTTCAGCCGAGTTATGTTATTCACGCAGGTCAATACAAGACACGACCAAACTCCGTGATTACCCGTTATGGCGACCGCTTTGAATATGCTTCGCCAGAAGAAACGCCTGCTCTGATGACTGACTTGGTGAATTGGTACAACGAAGAGGAAGCAAAGGGTAAAATGACACCAGTAGAACTGGCAGCACTATTCCATTATCGCTATATCAGAATCCACCCATTTGAGGATGGCAATGGTCGCATTGCCCGATTGATGGTCAATTTCATCTTGTCTCGTCATGGCTATCCAATGATAGTTGTGCGTAGCAGAAACAAGATGGAATATCTGGAGGCCTTGCATGTAACAGACCAAGTGGTGGGCTTTGCTCCGAGTGATGGGGCGCACGCAAGCTTGAACGACATAAGCCATTTCTTGAAGTACTTCAACAAACTGGTTGCCACAGAGGTTTATAACGACTATCTGTTTGTAACGGAACGCAATGAGGACTATTGGTGGTATGACGGAGAAATGGTACGATTTCGCTCTCCTAACTATGCAAAGATTTTGCGAATGTTGCAAAGACTTCCGTCTGTCACCCAAAATGACATACGAGAAGAAACGGGCATCAATCTTTCTGCCATCCAGAAGTTGATAAACCAACTCGTAGAAAAGAACTACATTGAAAAGAATCCTACAGACAACAGTTGGCGAGTTATAATAAAACCATCTATCTAATGGCACTTATCGCTGGCAGTTTCACAGAAAACTTCCGTTTGATTTACCCTCAAAGTGACGCTTTTAGCCTGAAACTCTCTCTCCGAATGACGAGAAAAGGTGGCTGTTTGCAAGAAAAATGCGGATTTATTTGGCTATATGAAACAAAACAATTACTTTTGCAGAAGCAATCATACATCATAAATCTCTAAATCAAAAATGACACTATGATAGTAAAAACCTATTGCGCAGCACTGAATGGTCTTGAGGTGAACATCGTCAATGTGGAAGCCTTCTGCATGTCTGGTATGCGTTACAATCTCACTGGTCTCGGCGATGCTGCCGTCAAGGAGAGTCACGACCGCATCGTGGCTGCGCTCACATCTATAGGAAAAGCTCCTAAGACGCTGGAATATACTATCAATCTGGCACCGGCAGACCTGAAGAAGGAAGGTAGCGGCTACGACCTCTCCATTGCCATGGCAATGCTTGCACTCAACGGCCATTTGGAGAAGGATTCCATAAGAAACTATCTCTTCCTCGGCGAACTGGGTCTTGACGGCACTCTTCAGCCGATAAAAGGTGCTTTGCCTATAGCCATTGAAGCCCGCAAGCGCAGCTTTTCTGGCATGATTGTACCAAAAGAGAATGAGAGAGAAGCTGCCGTGGTAAATAATCTGCCCGTTTACGGAGTACGCCATATACGTGAGGTAATAGACCTTGTCAGCGGTAATTCTCAAGGCTTACAGCCTACTTTCGTTGACACCAGAAAGGAGTTTTGCGAAGAGGAGGTGCAGTTTGACGTTGACTTTGCCGACGTCAAGGGACAGGAGGTCGTCAAGCGAGCTATGGAAGTGGCTGCTGCTGGCGGTCACAACATGATAATGGTCGGTCCTCCTGGTAGTGGAAAATCCATGATGGCGAAGCGATTGCCTACAATTTTGCCACCGCTAAGCCTTGGCGAAAGTCTTGAAACGACTCAGATATATTCCATCGCCGGAATGCTTCCCACATCAACAACCGGTGGTTCACCTTTGATGACTCGCCGACCTTTCCGTTCTCCTCACCACACAATCTCCCAAGTTGCCCTCTGTGGAGGCGGTCAGGTAGCACGTCCAGGCGAGATTTCCCTTGCCCATAACGGAATTCTTTTTGCTGACGAACTTCCAGAGTTCAATAAAAAGACGCTGGAAGTGATGCGCCAGCCACTTGAAGACCATAAGGTTTCCATCTCTCGCGCGACTTACAACATTGACTATCCTTGCAACTTTATGTTCGTTGCTGCCATGAATCCTTGTCCTTGTGGCTATTATAACGACCCGACGCACGACTGCAACTGCACTCCGGGACAGATAAAGCGCTATCTCGGAAAGATTAGTGGACCGCTTCTCGACCGTATTGACCTTCAGATAGAATGCACGAATGTGAAGTTCAACGACCTTGCAAAACTTCAACCTGGAGAGCCTTCTCGTGACATCCGTGCTCGTGTTGTCGCAGCTCGTGAAATACAAACCAAGCGCTTTGCTGGCGATGCCGGCGTTTATTGCAACGCGCAGATGACCGAGAAACACATCCACAAATACGCCGAGCCAACACCTGACGCAATGGAAGTCCTGAAGACCGCCATGGAAAAGTTCAACCTCTCCGCCCGCGCCTACTCCCGAATCCTCAAGGTTGCCCGAACAATAGCCGACCTCGACAACTCCGAAACCGTAGAGAAGCGCCACATCCAGGAAGCCGTCCTCTACCGCAGTCTCGACAGAAGCTATTGGGGAGAATGGTAAAGGGGATTTACAATTTACTGATTTACAATTTACAATTTTGCCTTTCGGACGATAACTAAATATATGAACGTATCTTTTTTATTGAAGCAATACTTTCAAGGTGTAGAAGACACAACTATTGACGTCTTCGATGCCCATACACTGAACGATGTGTATCAGCAGGTTCTTGCAGCCCTCACCAATCATTTCGAGATAGAAGTGAGTGTATTGCAAGCTCTCAGCTATTGTTTTTATGAAATTCTTGATAATGTCCACATACATTCAGGAAAACCTCTTGGAACGGCAATAACTCATTTTGACGCCGACAAGGATGTGCTTCGTGTCCTTGTAGCAGACGATGGTATGGGCATACGCCAGTCTTTGGCTGAAAATGAGAATTTCCGTGACATCACAGAGGCCGATGCCATTCGCATGTGTATTGAGGATTCTGTTACCGATGGTAAAGGAATGGGCTTCGGACTCTATGCCACATCTCGTTTGATGAAGGATGTAGGATTGCAGTTTATAATCCACTCTGGGAATCACAAACTGATACACAAAGATAACAGCACAGAGGTTATAGAGAATGGTTATTGGCAAGGTACTATCGTGTATATGGAGATAACAACATCCAAGGAGATTAATCCGAATGATGTGGTTGATCATCGTACTGATGCTGAGGAGCAGTATAACGAATCCTTCATAGAGACTGACGAATTGGAAGCATTATGGTTGAATGGCAATTCTACCAGTGAATTCCGTTTCTGCGACATTGCCACAGACTTCGGCACGCGTGAAATGGGTGCAAAGATCCGCGAACAACTCCGTCCGATGTTCTCGGAGAACACACGTATAGCCTTGGATTTCACAGGAGTAAATGTGGTTTCCAACTCCTTTGCTGACGAATGTATAGCCAAACTGTTGTTGGATATGTCATTAGACAAACTAAAACAACGCATCACCTTCCGTGGTCTCAATCCAATGGCAGAGCGCAGCATCCTTGTGGCTTTGCAGAGACGAAACAAGGTGTTACAGTAGCGTCCACACAATGGGGAAATTGATACCGGTAAATTATTTTTGTCAAGAATTAGTGAATTAGAGAAGGTTTAACTGCAACTATAAATTCTTAAATTCTCAAATTCTTGATAATTATAAAACTATTTCTGAACGATTACTTAATGAAAAAACAAGAAAATGAATGATGCCATGAACACTAAACATTTTCGATTTAATAAATTTATCTGACATGAAACAAACTATATATCACGGCAGCTATATGGCAGTTACAGAGCCAAGAATAATTCAAGGTCGTTTTACGAAGGATTTTGGAGAAGGGTTTTATTGTACCATATTGGCAAAGCAGGCCATACGTTGGACATTGAAAACACTGACCTTTATATCATCGGAGGATTGCGCTTATGAAGATTGAAAAGACAAAAGAGCAGCAGCAGAATGATTTGTTCTATACATGTTCGCTAATAGAGTACATCGGTCGTATGACCAAGAATCCGCGTCGTGTTGTAGTGGAAGCATTAGGAGAAAAAGAGCTCAAACACATCTATGATTTAGCTGATGTCTATCATTGCGAGAACATAGAGAAGGTTTAACTGCTTGTAGGGCGAGGATTTCCTCGCCCTACAAATAAGGGGGCAACACGTAAATGATGTTGCCCCCCAATATTGGTTGAATTATAAGCCGATTCTTACGCCAGCGATAACCAGACCCTGATAGCCGAAACCTCCCTCGAGGAATCCGCTGACCTTATTGCTGCCTATCTCAATGCCTACAGGAGACACTTGCCATGCGAAACTAACTTCCGATTCTGAGTCCTTCACAGTCTTGCCATCTTTTGCATTCAGGTAGTCAAAGCTGTTGAAGGTAACACCTGCAGCGGCACGAGAATACATGCCAAACATGCTTTTACGGAACCAATAAGCTCGCGCTGTAGGCATAATGGTGATATAGTTGTTGGAAAGATCCTCCGTCATTTCGTCGGTTTTCTTTGCGCTAAGTCCTTCGAACGAAGCGGTCACACCAATGCCTATCGTCTTGTTCAGGTTGTGCATAAACTGGGCACTGATATTACCCGTCTGCATTCCATATTCTGTGCTTCCTGTCAAGCCCGAAGCGAAAGCATCTGCTATCATTGGACCAGAGCCTAAGCCCCAGCTTACGGAAATCTCATTAGAAGGAGTTTCATAATCCTGTGCGTTTGCACCAAGCGCTACGGTGCAGAGAAGAGAAAATATATAAAGTATCTTTTTCATAACAATCTAACTTTTTTTTATATTACTTTTGTTCCTTTTCAGCAAGTTCAAACTCATACTTGTTGTCATACTTCTCGTGAACAGTCACCCAAAGCTTGCGGCCACTGATGTCGTAAGTACTGTTGTGCTCTGTGTACCAAAGTCCCATCTCTGGAGTATATTTGCCAGTCTCCTTGTAGCTCTTGAAGTTCTTCATGTTGAGCTGTACAGTGCTGTCGGCAAGGATAGTCTCAAGAGGAGTATCGATAGTGAAAGGCAATCCTTCATAGAACTCAGACTTCCAGAAAGGCTTTGTCTCTGGGTCGTAAGCCTGTGAGAAGCAAACACGCTTGAGAAGGTTCCACATGCCTTCCATAGACTCGCCACCTTCAGCATAGTTCTCCTTAAGGATGTTGTAACGCTCTACACCGTCAGCATGAGGAGTGAAGTCTGGGAGAAGGTTTACATAGAAGTTTGTCATGATGTTCTGCTCCTTGATGACAGCCTTGTTGTCGATAAGTTCGAGAACGACAGTCTTCTCTGGGTCGCCAATCATGAAGTGGAAATACCAGCCGCCCACTTCCTGGCTTATGATATTGTGGTCGTTAATGTACTTGATAGCCTCGTCAACATTGGCACAGTTATCAAGAAGAGCACGAACCAAGAAAGCACTTGCAAGGTCAGGCTTGCCAGGGTTTGTACCTGTATTAGGCGCACCAGCATCCTCAGCAGGAGCTACATTCACGTTGCAGAAAAGTCCTGCATCGTTGATACCATCAAACATTCCCCAAGGCAGGATATTCATCTTCTCTGGTGAGATGCCAGCCTCAAGTTCTTCGCCAGTGCTCTGGTTGAGACGACCTACGCCAACAGAAGCGTGACGACCTTCCTTAGCCGTTGTGTGAACAACGATCTCTGCAACCTCGCTTACGAAGAAGTCAAGGTTACGGCCGTAGAAGTTGCCATTGCGAACGGCAGAACAACCGAAGTCCTGACCAACGAGGCTTGTAAGGCAGTTAGGGATTGTGTCGCAGTAGTCATCAACAGTGATTTCATAAAGATAGTCAGCTACCTTTGTCAACTTACCAGCAGCTGCTTCTTCTTCTGTGTTCTTGGTCTGACAACTGCTAAAAAAAGCAACGACCAATGTTGCGAGAAGGAAAAAATACTTTTTCATAATCGTTTGTATTATTATTAATGTTATTATATATTATTCAAACAATGACCACACAAGAGCAACGAGGCCAATGCCGATGGCGATTATTATCAGCCACAGCGACAAATGCTCCAAAATGTTGCGGACTCTATATGTCTGTCGTCTTGTCATAGTTTTTATTATTGAGCGGTGCTCGTCTCTGATTTTCTGGGTGCAAAGGTACGAGGGTATGTCGAACAATTTTTTACGAAAACATTCTTTTTTTTCGTTAAAATTCTTCAAAAACGTCAATAAATACGGAAAAACTACGCGAAATGAACGTTTTTATAGTCTCACATGCACATTATTCGCGTTTTTTGTGTAATTTTGCAAGCACAATTCAGGTCATTTTACCTAAAAACTTAAAGACCTTAAAACCTCATAACCTTTCAAGTTGAGTCCAGCGAAACTTGAACAATAGCTTTTTCATCACCAATATGCAGTCGATAGTCACCACAATATACTTTCTTCCAAGCATCATCGCCTTGATTTGGACCGTTTCGTTTGCATTCAAGAAGCGTTCCATGAGGCAGAACGTGTTCATGTGTTCACAATTGTTGGCTACTTTCTACTTCCTTTGCTATGCCCTCTACATCTTTCCCAATGTAGATTATCCACTCATGGTAAGGATGGATGCATTCAACATCCCGATAGCACTTACCATGATGGCGCTCACCTTAATGTATATGCACATGTACTACAAAAAGTCGCCGGAACTGAAGCCGTGGTACATGCTGCTGATTGCTCCGGCATTGGTCATCGGAAGCGTCTGCGGAACGATATACTTCATACTTGGCTTCGACAATGCTGCTGAAGTAACACGCATATACGACCAGACAGGAGTCTTTCCAAAGGTCGATGCACAGACCATGAAACTCTATGAGACCTACAACATCTTTGCCGACCACGTCTTCACCATCGTAGGAGGTTTCTTCGGACTGGCTCTCCTCTCAGTATGCATAAAGTTGTCAAGGAGAGAAGGTTACAGGTTTGGCGACGTGTTCAGGTTCTTTTTCAAGCGACACGAGTCAACACCAGGCAGGATACTCTCTACACTGTTCATCGTCCTTTTCCTCCTCTTCATTCCGATGATACTGCTTGGCAGGACATACCTGATGCACCACACCACGGTTTCCATTGTCATAAACCTGCTTCTTGCCATCACGCAGCACTGCATCTGCCATGTGGAAAGCTACAGCGATGCTTGTCCAACGATGACGCTGCACAGCCTTGTAAATGTCAATCTCGCGGAACGTGCCATAGCGGTAGAGGAAGTGCCTGTCGCAGCGAAGGAAGAACCGAAGTCGCAAGACTCCGCATTCATGAAGATGGTTTACGACAAGTTCCATCAGCTGATAGAGGAAGAAGAGCTTTATCGCGACGAAAACCTCACGCTCATCACTCTCTCTGAGAAGATCAATGTCAGCCGCACCACACTCTCCCAGATGATAAAGATACATTACGGAATGCCGTTCCGTGACGTCATCACCAAATACCGCATAGAGGCTGCCATGCGCTTCATGCGGGAGAATCCAGCAGCCACGCAGGATGTCATAGCCGCTAAGTGCGGTTACAAGAACGGCAACTACCTCAACAGCAAGTTCAAGGAGGTTGTTGGAGAAACCCCTCTGGTGTGGCTGTCAAAGCAATCTGCATCCACCATATAAAAAGGGGAGCGACACCGTATCGTGTTTGGAGACAAGAGGGCTGGTGTGGAGTATTCCCGGCAAAAGGAGACCCTTGCAGCTATTGGAGAGAAAGGTAAAGTTGCGTCATTTGCGTGAAAGGCGCCTTAGTTCCTTGTCGCTGATGGCAATGTTGTAAACGCGGAAATCTGACACTTGCGTCTGGCGCAGATAATTATCGCCATTAAACGGTGGACGACCTATCCAGTTGAATGCAGGGGCGTTTGAAGAGAAAATTGTGCTGAACTCTGGGAAGTTCTTCTCCGTGCCTACAAGAACACCATCAATATAAAGCTCGCCATTACCAGCTTTCTGCCTATAGACAACAGTTATCCATTTACCCAATTCCGACACTTTACTCTTCTGAATACCAGTCTCTTGGGTATATCCTCCAATAGAAGTCTCAAGGCGCTGTTCATTAATGCGATAAGCGTGGTAAGGGCCTTCCTTCGCTTGGTTTGCTTCCAGACAAGAGAAACACCAAAGGAAGAATCCATATCCCGAGATTTCCGCAGACGGATCAATGCGATAGCGAGCACTGATGGAGAAGTCGGTAAGTCCCTTCACCACTTCACCAGCCTTAGCCGTCATATCAAGATAACCATCACCTGAACCGAGATCCAGCACACGATTCTCTACCTTAGCACCGTTCTTCAACACGGCATCCACCTTTGACCCGCTAACATCCTTGACAATCGAGTTTTCCACTTTCTTGAAATCATAATGCAGGATGATGTTCTTCTTCTGCGCCATGATAACGCATTGTGACGCTGCAAACAACAAAGCTGTAAAAAGTATTCTTTTCATACGAAAATTAATTATGCCGTTTTTGGTTATTACGGCGTTATTTTGTTTGTTTTTAATAAATATTATATGTATTCTATGATTAGTAATGTTTCTCTGGAACGTCTGAAAGACGTACAAAGATCGGTACTTGTTTTTGAGTTTCCATTGCGGCGTTTGGAAACGACGCCCCATAGCGTCGTTAATGGGCAAACGTGGTTTTTGCGGCGAATTTGCGGCAGTTTCCATTGCGGCGGCTTAACGACACCATGGGGTGTCGTTTCCATTGCGGCGTTTGGAAACGACGCCCCATAGCGTCGTTAATGGGCAAACGTGGTTTTAGCGGCGATTTTGCGTCGTTTCCATTGCGGCGGCTTAACGACACCATGGGGTGTCGTTTCCATTAGGAACCATTACGGTGTAATGTATGTCGTCCAATGCATCACCATTATGGCTAATATACCTAACCACTTTATCCAATTGCTCCTCTGAACGTATCAACGTATCAAACGATTCTTTCATCCACAAACGTCCTGTCCTTCCGAGCTTTCTGTTTATTCTTATTGCCGTTATGGTTTTTAGCGTTCGTAATATGCCAGTTAAATCATGACCAGGATAAGGTATCAACAAAAGATGCACATGGTTTGGCATTATACAGAAATGCAACAAGTCATAGCATTTGCCATCATCATGCAGAAGGCTGTCTATAATTATATTGCGTATAGAGGTTTCTTTCATCACGCATGCCCCATATCCTGCATCAAGCCATTTCTCATAAGTATTCTTCAGTTTATTGTACTCCTGCTCATCAGCAGAACTCCATGGTTTGGGATGCACACCAAGCCAAGTGTTTAAAGTATATTTATACTCTACCAACTTGGATTGTGGGATAGAATCAGCCAGTCGGAAAGTGACATACTGAAGTTTGTTTGGAATGTCCCAATGCGGAAGATTACCTTTCTTTGTCTGGAAATACTCAAAAGAAGAAAGACAAGATAACGCAAAATTATGATATTTGATAGGATAATAGTATTCCATAACGATAAGGATTTTTTGGAAACGACGCCCCATAGCGTCGTTAATGGGCGAACGTGGTTTTTGCGGCGATTTTGCGGCAGTTTCCATTGCGGCGTTTGGAAACGACGCCCCATAGCGTCGTTAATGGGCGAATTTGGTTTTAGCGGCGATTTTCAGGCAGTTTCCATTGCGGCGGCTTAACGACACCATGGGGTGTCGTTTCCATTTGTTGTACGCTCTATAGAACGTACCCTCTTGGTAGAGATGGATTTGTCATAAAGTTTATCCGAATGCCATTTTCGTCTTTTCCGAGAATGGTTATGAGTTTATCATCTGGAGAGAAGTGATCTCTGCCAGTCTTTCAGATAGGATGCAGAGACAGCTTAGTGTGTCTTTATAGGAGTAGCTGATATGAATAAGAGTCTTCTCATAGTTTGTTCTCGTAATAAATATCCTTCAAGTTAGATGTAGGCACGAAAGCGTTCAGGCGAGCTGTGATCTTACCGGTTCTGTTAGAGAGTGTCTCGGTGTCGAACTTCAGTCGCATGACATGGTTGCAGCCCATATCTGTATTGCAAAGTACGAGCAGACAATCCAGCGTATTCTTATCCTGGCTTATTATGCAGAAATAAGGCTTGAAGCCATTCTCCTTATAATAAGCTATCCACTTTGTAAGCGGAACGCTGAATTTTGACTGGTTGTAGTTGAACTGCTTGAGGGTAATATCCAGCGTATAGTTATTCTCTATATCATTGTCAGTCATCAGGTTAGCAAACGACTCTCTTGGTGCCAACGGAGAACAAAGGGCAGAGAAGGAATCGCCAGAATTCTTGGTAAAGTAGCGGTCTGCCGTAAGTTCCTTAAACATGTAGTTTCCGCCAGGCAGAACATAGACCACCTGATGCTTCTGCAACGTCTTTTCGTCAAGAATCCGCTTCTTGTTCAAAACGGTGTCAGACATGGAAATGATGTCCATCTGAAGACGCTCATCGTTCTCCAGCATGTTTCTGCCTGTCATCAGTTCATGGTCAGCAGGAAATCCCATCTCGCAAACCACCTTACCAGCCTTCTTCCATTTTACGGTATGGAGTTTTTCCTTTACAAGAGCAGCCTCTACGATGCATGAATGCGGCTCGGAAATCCTCGCCCTACTATTGTTATCCTTGGCAAAGCCTTTCAGCACTGCCAGATCGCCTGAGCGGAAGACAATCTTCTCCTCCTGCATCTCTATTTCCACAGACTTTTCACGAACGAACGGGAGATCCGTGGTAAGGAGGAAACGCTCTATGAAATTACTCCTAATCTCGCCTACCTCTTTGCGCTGCTGCTCGGAGAAGAGGGTATAGCCTATATGCTTTACTCTGTTGCCTTTCTTCACTACGGTAAGTGGCAGTCCCTTATAGCTGTAGCATTGCAGCGAAACTCCTTCTGGGAGTTTCTTTATAGTGTCGGTCATCTGCACCATCTTCGCCATCTGCTCCAACTGCTTTGAAGCATAAATGACAGACTGTGCTTTTGCGGACATGAAAGAAAATACCAGAAGGAGAATGAATGTGTTAAAATACTTATTCTTCATTCTATCTCATAATGAGTTGGGAAATACCATTATGAAGCCAAATTCCCTGTTTTAGTTCACCATTTCTGAAAACGGTATTATAGATCTTATCTCCAGGCTGGAGATATACAGACTCGCCATTGCTCTTGCGAAGATTCAGGCTATAGGCTCTTGTCACTATGATTTCTCCACCAGTTCCATTGGCAGGTCCGCTATAGTTTCCGTAAGGAACCTTCGGACCGGCAGCCTCTTCCTTTGCCTTCTTTCTTGCCTCTTCTTCGGCTTTCCTTTTAGCTTCGGCTTCAATCCTCTTAGCCTCGGCTTCAGCTTTCTTTTTTGCTTCCGCCTCAACTCTCTTAGCTTCTAATTCAGCCTTCTTCATAGCATCCGCTTCTATCTTCTTGGCAACATCTTCAGCATTCTGAGTTGTGGCATCTTCCTGTTCCGCGTTTCTCATACTTGCGGAATCATTTACAGTAACATCATTCGGCTTTGACTGCTGATTACCAGTAGAAGGATTGTTCTGATTATTACTTTCTGCACTGCTTCCCGAAGCGTTGTTAGATGTAACAGCAACTGAAACAGGTGTTTCATTGTCTGTTGCACTATCCCCGCTTCCGCCGAACAGCTTTGGCACAATCATGATAAGCAGCACCGCAGCCACCACTGCAGCCAGACCGATACCGCCAATCATTCCCCACTTCTTCAAGGCATCTTTATCTATTCCTGGCTTTTCCGGACCGTCAAGTTTCACGCGGCTCAATGCCTGACGGAACTCTTCGGCAGACGAATATCTGTTAGGCTGTTCTTTAGCCGTAGCTTTCTTTATAACGGTACGAAGACTTGCATTTGGCACCATTTCCACTGGGACAGGGGTGCTGAGATGCTGCTGTGTAATCTCATGGATAGAGCCCTTGAAAGGCAATTTACCCGTGGCAAGCTGGAAGAGCATGATACCCACGGCATAGAGGTCTGTCGTCGGGTTCTGACTGTTCACATCGCCCAAGATAAGCTCTGGCGCTGCGTAAGCGTGCTTACCGACGAAGTCACCTACATTTGTCAGATGTGCTGAGTCTGTCTTAGACTGTGCGGAAATATCCTTAGCTATGCCGAGGTCTATGAGTTTTATCCTGCCATCCATCGTTATCATGATGTTGCTTGGATCAATGTCACGATGGATATAGCCATTCTCGTGCAAAGCCTTCACACCAAGAAGAAGTTCTGAGATTACCTCACAGGCAAAGCGCACCGGATCTGTCTGATAGAGTTCAAGCAATATCCTTGCACGTGGAATCTCGTTGCCTTCACGGTCTGTTGTCCTTCCGTCCTTCATAAGGCTTAGCAACATTACACCCTGAAGGAGTTCACTGACGACATGATTGCGCACAGACTTATTGCCATTAGCATCTACGACAACTATCTGCACGAAATCTATCATTTCGACCAGATTGTCATTCTTTATTCGTATAGCCGCCTCGCGGCGTGAACGCTCCACGCCCTGTGCAGACAGGTCACTGAAAAGGAACTTGATGGCTACATCACGGCTTTCGCCTGTCGCCTCGTCTATCATCTTGCCCTTACGGACAGCACCGAAATTACCTTCGCCCAGCACAGACAGATTGCCATCCACTTCATAGCGGACAGACCGTCTCTTCTCTTCCGGGTCTTGAATTATTAATATATTGTCAGACATTACTCCTCTGATTTATGCTTGTTTATTATGTTTCTATAGGTGGGTTCTATATGGAAATGCTTGTTTCCTTCTAATTTCCCTGATAATCAGGATTAGGGATTTTTTTGTACAAGACAAGGTCGTTCATATTGAACTTCATCACGCTTCCGTTTTTCATCTCGAGAACCGACTTCTCGCTTGCAGAATACGACTGTGTTGTGATAATGCCTTCAAACTCACCTTCCACACTGCCCTTCATAACGATAATCTCGAGGAAAGGACTCTGCTCAAAGATACTTATATCCTCTCGAACAGGAATCTTGCACAGTTTCGTAACTTTTGAAGAAACAATGATCTCCTCGCTGCCGTCATCAAAAGTCATTCGATACTCCTTGCCGGGAATAACTCTATGGATCTGACCGGTAAAGAAAACCGTATCTTGATAGACCACGTCAAGCAGTCCTGGTTCGTTACTGTCTTGGCGTATCTTTATATATTTTGACATGATATCCTTAGTCTTTATATCATAGATTATGGTATCATTACATGCAAATACGATTGTTCCCTTCTTGAAATCCTGCTCTGAGATATAGCCTTCATAGAGGTCACCGTCAGGTCTAAGTACCAACGTCTCGCAATATTGCGCCTTTGCCTCGCTGATGGCGAGGCAAAGGATAATAGACATGATATACTTGAAAATCTTCATAACGTCAAAGTAATGCTATTTTTACTTCAAATCACTATCAATGTAGAGTTTCTTGAGGAACTTAGCCTGAACTGCCATTGAGATAGTCTGGCTACGAATACCTGACGAGAGGATACCGACGAGCTGTCCCTTTTCATTAAAGATTGGAGAACCAGAGCTTCCACCGATAGAACTCTCCTGGAATTCGAACTCATACTTATCAGGCTGCTTGCTACAACGAGTCTTCTTTATGTTTGGTTCAAGAGACTTTGTCTGCTGACTCTGGTTCCATTCAATGCCGAATGGATAACCAACGACTGTGAGTTCATCTTGCTGTGGTACAAGATTGTCTTCAAATACATTGTTCATGCTAAACCAAGAAAGAATATGGTCAGGAGTTACCTTATTATTGAGTTCGAGGATAGCGATGTCCTGATCCTTTGTTCCAGATTCAGCAAGTACATGGCAACGATCAAAGTCATCTTCAAAGTTGTAGAATTTTCCTGCATAGCCTACGGTAATATCACTAATCTCACCACTAATTACAACCTTAGAGTGGCGGATAATCTCAATCTTCGCCATAACATCAGAAAAGCTTGTGCTCTCATCAATGATTGCCTGACCGAGTTCTGACCTCTGAAGTTGCTTGATAGCTTGGTCTTGAGCGAATGTCATGAGTACGTCGATGCTGCTTACCCCTAAAGACTCGTTGATGAACTTCTTGTAATCAGAGATAAGTTCCTCAGTAACACCTTCTTTACGATACTCCTCTGCCCAAGGCACTGCTACGTGACGGTTTGTTGCCATACGTCCCTTCTCGTCAATAAAGAATGCAGTAGCCTGATATAGAGTATCATCAGATACTAGTGTGAGAAGACCTTTATGATCACTGTTGAGGATGTTGTCATCCACAGTAACCTCATAGTGGAATCTAGCACGAACATACACAACAGCATCTCGTGCATTCTGCTGTGTAATTGGTGGCATTGGTTTACCGCTTCTGCTATCAATAACACTACTCTTACCTATAATATTAGGAATAGCGAAATAAACGCCAACACATACTGCTGCTACAGCGAGGATGCCGCCAAGCCATGCTGCCCATGCAGGGAAAGAAGACTTGATGTATGCAGCAATCTGGTCTGTAATATCCTCAGAACCGCACATCACATTATCGCCCTTCTTTACACGGTAAGGCTTATTTGGCTGGATACGCTCACCGTTGATCTGAGTACCGTTGGTAGAATTGTTGTCAACGATGAAGACCTTACCATTCTTATCTATCTTAAGCGCACAATGGAAGCGGCTTACTACACCACTGTTGACAACGATGTCGTTGCGGAAATTAGATCCGATATTGAGTATCTGCTTCCACTGAGTATTCTTTGGCAACGTTGGAACACGATCCCAAACGAGATCAACATTACCAAAGCTAACATAATCACCACGGCGGACCTTAGTCTCACGATTTGGGTCAATCTTCTTGTTGCCTACGACGGTACCGTTAGTACTGCCCTTATCAACGAGGATAATATCGCCATTATCCATAAGAATCATCTCTGCATGCAATGAGCTAACATAGTTGCTATGCAACACGATGTCACACGACTGTGAGCTACCAATTTTTAATAGTTTCATAGTATTGGGGGTTAAATATTAAAGAATTCTTGGTTCTGTATTGTTCTGTTTTGGAGCAGATTCCGGCTTCTTAGCAGGAGTTTCTGACTTCTTGGTCTCTGCTGGCTTCTTGTTACTGTCAGCCGGTTTTGTCTGAGTTGAAGGCTTTGGAGCTGCTGTAGATGGCTTTGGAGCATTCTTTGCAGCCTCAGCAGCACGCTTCTGTGCAGCCTCGGCAGCGCGCTTCTTTTCACCTTCTTCTACAATCTTGTTTGCCCAGTCTGGTCCCTTCTTTGAAGCCGTCTCATCTGAAGAAGCTTCTTTCTCTGACTTTGCCCCCTCTGCAGGAGCAGCCTCCTTCTTTGAATCGTCAGCCTTCTGTTCAGCCTTGCTGTCGTCTTTTCCTTCTGCCGGCTTCTGCTTGGAAGTGGTGTCTGGAGCAGCTGCTACAGGCGGATAGTATGGTGCTTCATCTACCTGCGGTGCAGGCGAAGACTTGAACAGCGGAACAATGATGCACGCCAGCACCACCAAGACTATTACCGCCAGGGCAGCCAGAGCACCAATCTTTATCTTCCTTGAAGGGTCGGGGATGTTTGTCCAGTCCAAATGACGAACCTTAGCAAACGACACATCGTCCTTACGACTTACAGGCACAGGAACATTGCTGGCAATCCTTACACCATTGATATAGGTGCCATTAGTGCTTTTGTCTATAATCCAAAGCTTACCGAGACTGTCTATCCTTACCATTGCGTGAAGGCGACTGATCTCCGGCTCGTCAATAATCATCTTGTTTTCTGGTCCGCGACCAATAGTTATTATTATCATAATATTACATTTATAATATGAGTAAACAAACTTTTATTTATAATCAAGAATTAGAGAATTTGAGAATTTCTTTTTTGTAGTCTTATAATTTTTTTGAATTCAAGAGAATAAGAGAACTATGAGGATAATCATTCTCTAATTCACTAATTCTTGATAATTATAAAAATCTTTTTACACATTTACTTATTTTAATTTAATCTCTGCTTAAGCGTTCTCAGGTCATCTGGTGTAGGCGGAAGCCTTTGCCGATCATCAAACCATTTCTTGATAGATGCCGCTGCTGCTGCCACCTTGTTGTCGCTGCAGCCCTCCAGTTCTGTAGCCACGTCAATAACTTTCTGCTTCTTGGCTGCATCGTAATTTACGAGACAGGCATCAAGGGCAGCCTTCAGTTCCTGGACTTTCTGGTCTATCGAAGTCGCGTTTGTAATTGCAGTGGTTTCCTTTGCAGTGGTTTCTTCCTTAGCGGTTGAGCTCTCGTCTGCTTTTTCCTTTGGCTCATCCTTAGCCTTGGTAGCCTCTTCCTTAGCCTTAACAACATCTGACTCCTTCGGAGCTTCCACCTTCTTCTCGTCCTTAGCCTCAGCCTTTTCCTTGTCGGCAGTATTGTTGTCGATAACAGCTACTGGTGGCACAGGCTGTTCAGGAGCAACCTCATCCTTCTTGCCTCCAAATGACAGGTATAACACTCCTGCCAACACAAGAACTACGGCAGCAACACCTGCCCAAAGCTTAAGGTTGAACGGTTCTGGGGCTGGGACTTCCGAATTCATCATAGGTTCAACGATAGCTATAGTCAAATTGTCATGATGTCCGCCAGAATTCTTGCCAATGTTGTCAACATCTAAGGCGATGGTCTCTGCAAGGATAGGCAATGGCTTCTTCTGAGCGAACATCTTGATGAGCTCCGGCTCTGGCATTGATCCCCAGATACCGTCTGAACAAAGCACAAAACGGTCGCCCTCCTTGTAAGGAACGACGTCTATCTCCGGCTCCACCTTACCACTGC
Organism: Prevotella sp.; assembly: GCA_045600885.1. GTDB lineage: Bacteria > Bacteroidota > Bacteroidia > Bacteroidales > Bacteroidaceae > Prevotella. Next base: position 39,449 of record JAZRYU010000051.1, on the reverse strand, counting down.
TGCCAATAGCCTGAGTGATGACATTTGATTGCGCAGACAGACGTGCCTGTTCCTCCGTGAGTCTTCCTGCACGGACAAGCTGACCAACCATTGAATGATCGTTAGTGCGGAACACCATCTTTCCGCGACGTAGCTGGTAACAACGACTATCACCAACATGACAGATATATGCTGACTTGTCATTGAAAAGGAGGATTACTGCCGTAGATCCCATACCCTTGAGGGCAGGCACTTCGGCGGTCTTATTCAAAACACCGTCGCATGCGTTCATGATAGCCTGTTCCAGCAGCTCTCGCGTAGTCTTTGTGCCCACTTCCGTCTCGAGGAAGGTGCGCATAATTTCCGTCTTGGCTATGTAGGATGCGGTCTTGCCGCCAGGACCGCCGCCCATTCCGTCACAGACAACTGCCAGAAAACCGTATGGAGTGTCCACATAGCCACAGTCGTCTTGATTCTCCGGGCGTCCTCCCTGACGAGAATCAATGGCACCACGTACTGGAAGCTTCGTTTCTATTATGTACATATATTATATATAAGGTGTATTTACTTTGTTATGAATCAGCATTTCTTCTTACCATGGCAAGATGGAAGACCAGAAGGGTTTCTTAGGTTTCGCCACCAATAAATCTTTTAATGCTTTCTTGAAATCATCCACAGAGGCATAGCGGTCGGAGAAGTTATGAGAGACAGCCTTTCTTAGCACATTTAGCATCGGTTTGCTTATGCTCGGCGACTCAGGAAGCTGCATGTTCTTATGCTTTAAGACACACTCTTTCAGGCTCTGTGCCTTAAAAGGATTTGCCCCGGTAATGAGTTCGTAAAGCGTTACTCCCGCCTGATAGACATCCGTATAAGGCTTCAGTTCATTGGAGCCGTTCGTAGAATTGGAGAACTGTTCTGGAGCTGCGTACTGAGGTGTCCCCATCGTTACGCCAGAATCAAAAGGCTTTCCTGTTTGAGCAATACCCAAATCCATCAGTCGGACATTATTGCCGTTCTGAACCATTATGTTTGAAGGCTTTATATCCAAATGGCATATATCAATGGCATGAAGATACTTCAAGGCGTCTAAGACCGGGAAGAACAGATTACAAATCTTTTTCTCGCGGTTAGGGTCAGTCCTACTTATTGCTTGTCTGATGAATACATCAATATTGTCACCTTGCACAAACTTGCTGATAATGAAGATAGGTCCTCTGCCAGGCATAACCTCACAATAGCCCAACATCTCAATAAGGTTGGAGTGGCCGAACTTCAGCGAAGCTTCCAGCTTGGCACGCTCTCGTATCGCGGGCACATTGGAAAACCTGTCAACAACCCTTTTGATGGCGACATGCATTCCGCTGTCACGAGCACATCCCAGATAGACAGTACCCATCGCGCCAACACCTAAAGGAGTACTATGCTCATCATACTGATACCAGACACCTCCGCTATTCAGGTATATGATCGATCCTTTTCTATAATATTTACTGGACATCTTTCAAGTGCTTACATCGTTTGTGTACCACCGATATCAAAGTCGTCGTTCACACCGTTCAGATCAACGGTTGCATTCTGACGGCGTGCGTATGGATCTGTTGGATTTGTTGAAGTAGGGATATCTTCAAATACTGGTTCTGGATTATCATCCGTTGCCACAAAGTTCTCTGCCACGCTAAGACCGTATTCGTTTGGATTGATGAGGAGAATCAAAAGCTGATAGCTTGTTCCTACTGTGATGATATCGCCGTTCTTACATGCATGGTTCTCAAAGTCAAGCTCTTCGTCGTTCAGGTACATACCGTTCTTAGAACCCTTATCGCAAACAGAAGCGATAAGCTTGCCGTTTGATTTCATCATACGAACTGCAAGAGAAGCGTGATGGTCAGAAACAGACATTTCTTTCAGTTGGATATCATTGTCTGCTGAACGTCCGATTGTGTTTGTTCCCACATGCAATGGCCAGTATTCGCCTATGCCGCAACGGGAAATAGAATACAAAAAGCCTACCACAGGAACTGTTGACGTACGAGTAGTGCCAGAAACTCCTGGGATTGAGTTACCAGGACTTGGAACAGCACTATCCTGCATACCAGGAACCATTGTGCCAGCAGTCATTGAGTTGGCTGAACCTCTTGAATAGAAATCACCTCTTGCATTATCTTCCATGCCTGGAATCATTGTCTTATTCATAATAGGAATATATTAAGATTAGTTTATTTCTGTTAATTACTTATTTTATCTCTGTTAATTATATTGGTCACATACATAGCAAACCATCTGCAAAGGTAACTTTTTTGCAGCAAATAACCAAACAAACTATAAAAAAAGTTAAAATCAAAGGTTATTTTTATCAATTTACAACAATATTTGACAAAATACACACATTATTCCCTTCCGTCAATGCTGTTCTGCACTGACGGTTTATACTCTTTCTCCAAAATTCTTGATTGTTTTCCTAATAAAGGTCACTGCATCAAAGCCTTACATGCAGTTTCTATGATGGTGTCAATTCCGCGAGAGAAATCTGTGGAGGTGATATCAACTTTGATGTCTGGCTCTATGCCGAACTCCGTCGGCTGCTTGTCTTTATCGTAGATAGGACATGCGGAAAGTCGGATGCTCCAGCCGTTGGGGAGTTCGCTGGAATATGGGAGTCCTGCACCGCCGCCGGTCTTATCGCCTACGACAATTGCTTGCGGACAGCACTTCATGTATTTCACGAACTCATTTGCCGCACTGAAGACGGAGCGATTGGTCAGCACGGCGACTTTTTTCTGCCAGCGGAAGCCATTGGAAGGTTTCAGTTTCTGAACCTTCATCTCGGAAAAATCATTGTGTCCAGCACCTGTCTTGTGCTGCATGTAGCCAACGAGCAGTTCTTCATTCGTAAAGCGTGCGGCAAGCTTTTCTGCCCTCGATAGATCGCCGCCACCATTATCACGTACATCCACTATCAGCCCGTTGCAGACAGCCAGTTCGCTGAGCACGGCATCAAGATTGCCGTCGCCAAAATTACTGGAGAACGAACCATAGTAAATATACCCTATATTATTCGGCAGAATCTTGTAGAGCAACGAAGATGAAATGCGATAATCGGTACCAAGATAGTTGCGCTGAAGGGTGTCGGAGAAGTTCCGAGGATAGTCTTCCTTCCACGACCAGTAACGTCCGTAATCGTGAGAAGTTGTAAGGTTCACATGACCGTCACGAAGTTCGCTGAGCAAGGAGGTCAACAGTTCGTAGGTCTGCATGGTGGTAAGGTCGCGATTATCAAACTGCTTGGCATATCTACGGTGTACCTCATCCCAGTCCAGACCGTACTCCTTCTGTTTATAATCGAAGAAACAGTAGTGCTCATCAACAATCTTCCAAAGAGCTTCAAAATTCCCCTTTGGATCCATCGTATGCTCTTCCTCCCGAATGCAAGAGGATAAGCCCCATCCCAGCCCTCCCACAAGGGGGAGGGAGATAACAAATGCCAAAACTATTCGGAGGCAGTGCGGGAGTTTATTAAAGAGCTTATTTATGGACGGGATAAACATGTATATTAAAGAATTTCGTGAGGTTAAGTTCTCCTACTTTGGTGGGAGTTAGAGGGGGCTATCCTCCCTTGTTATATAGCGTTGATAGTAAGCCATGAGGATTGTGGTAAGCGGGAGTGCTACAATAAGTCCTATAAAGCCGAGAATACTGCCCCAGACAGACAGAGAGAGAAGCAGTATGGCAGGGTTCATGCCCATTGCTTCGCCCATGATCTTAGGCGTAACCCACATGTCAATAATCACCTGAACCACACAGAATACGAGCACCGCAAGTCCGAAGACGAGGAAGAAATTCTGTCCCGTATCAGCGGCTTTCATCAGTGCGAGGAAAGCTGTCGGAATAAGGGCAAAGGTATGGAGATAAGGCACGAGGTCCATTATTCCGATAAGTATTCCTAAGCCTATCGCCATAGGGAAATCGATGATGGTGAAGCCAATACAGAAAAGTACGCCCATCGTCAGCGCCACAAGACTCTGACCACGAACATAATTATTCATCGCCTTCTCCACATCAACGGCTACATTTGACCAGAATGGGCGCACGCTCTTTGGGAAGATCTTCAGCCAGTGGGTAGTAAGATACTCATAGTCGAGCAGGATGAAGAACATATAAAGCATAGTGATGAGCACGACACCGAAACCAATGATCACGCTGTATGTTCGGCTGACAACCATCCAAAGCTGCGGAAGGGCAGACTTGATGGTTCCAGTGATGTCGTGTTTCTCTATAAACTGCATTATATCACTGCGGTTTTCGCTCAGCCACTCCTTTATATACATTGATACGCTGTCGCTCTCCGTATGCTGCTTGACGAAGACATCTATGTATCCACCAAGCTGCTTCATCTGCGTAATCATCTCGCCGCTTATCAGGGCTATAAAACCGCCAAGCACGGTGATGATTAGCAGCATAGAGAAGATGATGGACAAAGAGCGGTTCTTGAACTTCATCCTATACTGCACAAACTTGACCAGCGGATAGGTAAGATACGCTAAAGCCCACGCTATGAAGAAGGGCATAAGAACATTGCTGAGATAGTTCAGAAGAGCTATCACAGCAATGACTACCGCCGTAATGGTTGCCCAATGTATAAAGCGGTCAAATGCCATGTACCATTTACCATTTACCATGTACCATTTACATTTACCATGTACCATTTACCATGTACCATGTACTGATGCGCGAACAAAAAATTGTACATTGTAAATGGTAAATGGTACATGAATTTACTTAACCTGCACCACAAGATACTTGCTTGTTGACCAGAAGCGCTGTGGATCAGTGATCTTAAGCACATACTGTCCGCTCATATCTGTCTGCAGCGAGTATGTTCCGGCAGGATGGGAGGTAAGCAGTTCCACCTTCTTTGAGTGGAGCTTTATCTCCTTCACGTTGCGGATATCAATCTGCGTGAAGTAGTTCTTGTTGAAGTTGCCCTGAAGCACCTTGCCCTTGTCAAGGATGCCCTGTTCCTTAAGTTCAGTCTTTGTTCCGAACACGTAGAATGCAGTGTTCATAGACTTATCCTGAGCATCAATGGTCTCCTGCTTGCGAGTGTTCTCAGCAGCCTGCTCGTCAACCTTATTGTTCAGGTTTGTGATGTTCTCGTTCTGTTCAGAGATAGTGTTCTCCTGCTGAGTGATGCGAACGCTCTGAGCCTGGATGTGTTCATCCTGAGCAGCGATGGTAGAGTTCTTCTCCTCAATGAGAAGAGCGAGCTGAGCCATCTCCTGGTCTTTCTTCTGGAGCTGAGCCATGAGGTTCTCAAGTGAACGCTTCATCTCTTCGCCCTTGAAAGTGCTTTCGCGAAGTTTCTGCTCGAGCTGTTCAATCTGCTCGCGATTCTGGCGCATCTTCTCCTTGATGAAGTTGAAGTTCTCGCGAATGACCTGAGCTGAGTTTCCGTGCTCACCGCTCTTTGCAAGGATGATGCGGTCTTCAGCCTCATTAATCTCGTTGAAGCTCTGCTGCACATCGTTGAACACAGTAAGCATCTCGTTGATTTCAGCATCACGCAGTTCAATGATGTGCTGAAGAGAATCGCTGAGATTCATGTCCTTCAGTTTCTCTGTCTCCTTCTTCTGTGTGCATGATGCAACAGAAAGAACAAGGATAGACACTAATAAATAACAAATCTTTTTCATATTTTCATTAGACGATTTGATGATTTTACAATTTAATTATTCTCCGTCGTAAGCATGGAGCTTATAGTCCGTAGTATAGTGCAAACCACGGCATTCCTTACGTTCTATGGCGAAGCGGGTTATGAGGTAAGCAGTGTTGATCATATTACGGAGCTCGCAGATGTCCTTCGTAGCATGAACACGCTTGAAGAGCGCTTCTGTCTCTTCATAGAGCAAGTCAAGACGATCCCAGGCACGCTTAAGGCGAAGGTCAGAGCGTACGATGCCCACATAGCTTGCCATGATTTCGCCCACTTCCTTCACACTCTGCGTGATGAGCACTTTCTCCTCGTTTGTCATCGTGCCCTCGTCGTTCCATTCCGGCACGTTGCGGTTGAACTCATACTCCGAGATATGCTTCATAGAATGCTGAGCGGCAGTCTCGGCATAAACGACAGCCTCAATGAGGGAGTTAGAAGCCAAGCGGTTTCCGCCATGCAGGCCAGTGCAAGAACATTCGCCGAGCGCATACAGACGCTTTATCGAAGAGCAGCCGTCTGTATCTACCAGGATTCCGCCGCACATATAGTGGGCAGCAGGACGCACAGGAATATACTGCTTTGTGATGTCAATGCCTATAGACAGACATTTCTTATATATATTAGGGAAATGACGCTTTGTCTCCTCTGGGTCCTTGTGGGTAACGTCCAGACAGACGTGGTCAAGACCGTGCTTCTTCATTTCCTTGTCTATCGCTCGGGCAACGATGTCGCGCGGAGCAAGCGAAAGACGCTTATCATATTTTTCCATGAAAGAAGAGCCATCTGGCAATCGCAGTATTCCGCCATAACCACGCATAGCCTCTGTGATGAGATATGCCGGATGGGTCTCGCCCTGATGGTAGAGGGCTGTAGGGTGGAACTGAACGAACTCCATGTCCTTCACTGTTCCCTTAGCACGATACACCATAGCCTCACCGTCGCCGGTGGCAATGATTGGATTCGTTGTCGTCTCATAGACAGCACCGCATCCGCCGGTACACATCACGGTAACCTTGCTGAGATAAGTGTCAACCTTCTGCGTCTTAGGATTGAGTACGTATGCACCGAAACATTCTATGTCCGGAGTGCGGCGTGTCACCTCAACGCCAAGATGATGCTGCGTGATAATCTCTACGGCAAAATGGTTTTCCTTGACATCAATATAAGGATTCTGGCGAACGGCTTCCATCAGTCCGCGCTGAATCTCGCGACCTGTATCGTCAGCATGGTGAAGAATACGGAACTCTGAGTGACCGCCCTCACGGTGGAGGTCAAACATTCCGGATGGTTTCTTGTCGAACTTAACGCCCCACTCCACCAGTTCCTTTATCTGTGATGGTGCCATTTCCACCACCTGCTTCACAGCCGCAGGATCGCTGATGTAGTCGCCAGCAACCATCGTGTCGTCTATGTGCTTCTGGAAATTGTCAACGATGGTGTCTGTCACACTGGCAATACCGCCTTGTGCGAACTTAGTATTGGCCTCATCCAGTGTTGTTTTACAGATGATGCAAATCTTGCCCGTATGCTTTCGGGCCACCTTGAGTGCGTAGCTCATACCTGCCACACCACTGCCTATGATGAGATAATCGTATTCGAAAATCATAGTTTTTAAGTTCAGTCTCCGCATACACGGAGGTTATACAATCCGCTGCAAATTTAGATTAAAACAATCAAACGGCAAAACTTTTTGCCCAAAAACAGCCTTTTATTAATGATTTTTATGTAAAATATTGCCTAAAACTTTATTGATATACCTTTTTTTTAGGGTTATTAATGGTTTTTTCTGCACTAAAATTTGCACATTAAATTAATAATACATAATTTTGTAGCGGAAAACAACTAAGAAAAATTGACAAATATTACTGTCCGGTAGAATAATGTTAACAGAAAACGCGCTTGATTTTTCCAATTGTCGCTGATAAGTGGGCGCAGGAAAACGGTCGCAAGCTCCCAGAAAACTGCCAAACGCAGAAAACGGAAACATTAGAAAACAATTCCGCGGTGAGTTTTCTTTGTTTTTGTTTTCTCCGTTAAGGGGTTTTCTCCGTCAGGAGTTTTCCTAGGGCTCCCAAAGTAGCGATAAAGTAAACATTAAAGCCCTGTTTTCTGTTATAATATCAAGTCATAGGGCTTAACCTACTTAAAATACATGTTATTCAATATGTTACATACGTTTACCGGACACCATTAAAAAAAAATATACTTTTTTCAAGCAAAATCCTACATTCCTACATAAAATCTCAGCGAACCCCAGTGTTTATCGGGCTTCAGCGGCTATGTAGGATTTATGTATGAAGCATGTAGGATAACTATCCTACATACATTTTCCTGACAATTTTGCTATGTAGGATCATGTAGGATCTATGTAGGATTATTTTTATCCTACATAGACATAACTGCCTGATAATCTGTTAGTTACAAAGACGCCATGTAGGAATGTATGATTTCTGCCGAAAAATCTTATATTTTTGTAATTTTTATGAGCAAAACGCTTAAATGGCATACATACATCAAGCAAATGACGCAAAATCGCCAAAAACACCTTTCTTAACAACGTCAAAAACACGTAAAAAAGGTCTATTCAGCGTCACAGCATTCTACGTTTTATCATGTTCATTCTATCACACAATATACACATCCTCTTCACGCTAAGAAGACCATTTTTCAGAATTTTTCACGCTGAGTAGCCCATTTTTCGGGATTTTCCACGTCGAGTAGCACCCCAAAAGACGGTAATGTGAGTAAAAATCAGGATAGTTCCACTTCGGCTTTATGTTTCATTCTTATTTCAAACCTGTTACGATTACGTTATAATTTCACCTATAACTATTTCTTAACAATTTTGCAAACACTCTGTAACAGGTTCTTCCTACCTTCGCGGCGTAATTCTTAAACAAATACAATAATTATGGACGAAGAAAAAGCTAAGAAGATCACTAGTATCTACAATTGGACGAGATTGATTATCATTATCGCATTTCTCGGTTTGGTCTATTTCGGTTTGGCAAAGTAACTCACCACATAACCCAGAATCAAAGCAATGGCTAAGGAACTGAAAACCGTAGAGCGCGATGTGTCGTGGATGTATTTCAACCATCGCATCCTTGAGGAAGCACGAAAAGAGAACGTACCTGTTCTTGAACGCATGAGCTTCCTCGGCATCTATTCCAACAATCTGGACGAATTCTTTCGTGTACGCATGGCGTGCATAAACCGCACGATACGACTCTTTGAACCTAAAACTAAGGCGGAAGAGAAGGAAAAGAACACCCTCATCAAGGTGCAGAAGGAGATAAATAAGCTTAATGCACGATACAGCGATGAGTATAAGCTGGCTGTAGATGAAGTGGTTGAGGCTCTGAGCAAGGAGAATATAAATATCATCAATGAGACGCAACTCACCGAAGCACAGAGAGCTTTTGTGGAGAACTATTACCGTCAGCACATCATGGGACGTATCTCGCCGATGTGGATTGATGAAATAAAGCATTTTGACAATGAAGGCGACGACACTATCTATTTCATTGTAAGACTGATACGCAAGAGCGGCAAGGCGCATTATGCTCTGATGCCTCTGCCGATAGACAGTTGCGGAAGATGGGTAGGTCCCCTCCCAACCTCCCCACAGGGGGAGGAGTCTGAAACCAAGGAAAACTATGTGATGTATCTGGACGACGTAGTCCGCACCTGTCTGCACATGACTTTCCCCGGCATCGACTATGAGAAACTGGAGGCATGGAGCTTTAAGTTCACCCGTGATGCAGAGATGGAGATTGACAACGACCTGCGCAACGGATTGATGCAGAAGGTGCAGAAGGGTGTGAAGTCGCGTAAGGCTGGAACTCCGCTGCGTATGGTCTATGACGAGAATATGCCCGAAGGTGCTCTGCGCCACATTAAGAAGATTCTCAATGGCGGCAGAAAGACGGACACTGCCATAAAGGGCGGCAGATACCAGAACCACAAGGACTTCATGAAGTTTCCTGACTGTGGCAGAAAGGACCTGAAATATCCACGCTGGACACCGATACTGCCCTCAGAGTTCAACACACAGAAGAGCATCTTTGACGTGATACGCGAGAAGGACAGATTCCTGCATGTACCGTACCATAGTTTTGATGGCTATATCCGACTGCTTAACGAGGCTGCTATCAACCCTCGGGTGAAGTCCATTAAGACAACGCTCTACCGACTGGCAAAGGATTCGAAGGTGATAAGCGCTCTTATCTGTGCCGCTCAGAATGGCAAGCGCGTAACTGTTGTGATAGAACTCTTCGCACGCTTTGACGAGGCAAGCAACATCAGTTGGTCGAAGAAGATGCAGGACGCTGGCATCAACGTGATCTTCGGCATAGAGGGATTGAAGATTCACTCGAAGATTACTCACATAAAATTCTCCAACGGACAGAGCGTCGCGTGCATCTCTACGGGCAACTTCCATGAGGGAAACGCCAGCGCCTATACCGACATGCTGATGTTTACGGCAAAGAGAAACCTGACGGACGATGTGGAGAAGGTGTTCAAGTTTATAGAGAAACCTTACGCCCAGCCGAAGTTCAAGGAACTTCTCGTTTCGCCAAACGACATGAAGAAGCGTTTCATGCAACTCATTGACCAGGAGATAAAGAACCATCTTTCGGGCAAGCCTGCATACATCAGGATAAAGATAAACCATGTAACTGATCCGCAGATGGTCAGCAAGGTGTATGATGCGGCAAGGGCTGGCGTGAAGGTTGACATGTTGATACGCGGAAATTGCTCTTTGACTGACAACAAGGATACAAAGCCGAACCTGCGCGTGAAGGGCATCATAGACCGTTATCTGGAGCATGCGCGTATCTTCTGCTTCTGCAACGGCGGCGACGAGAAGGTGTTCCTTGGTTCTGCCGACTGGATGACGCGAAACCTGGACTACCGCATTGAGGTCGTCACTCCCGTCTATGACCCAGACATCAAGGCTGAATGCCGCAGGATAGTTGACTGGGGACTGAAGGACACAATGCAAGGACGCATGGTTATAGCCCCTCCCCTGCCCTCTCTTGAAGGAAGGGAGAGCGACGACAAGTTCAGAAGTCAGGAGGCGCTTTACAATTATTATTCAAAGTTATGAAAAGAGAAATATCACCAGACAAGTTCAATCTTGCAGCCATAGACATTGGCTCAAACGCAGCACGCATACTCATAAAGCAAGTGACGCGTGTAGAAAGTAAAGACGGACAGCCAGCTTCTGTCCGCATGAAGAAACTGCAGTTCGTGCGCATTCCGCTTCGACTCGGCATTGACGTGTTCAGCATAGGCAGGATAAGCGAGGAGCGCGAGAAGCAACTCATCCGCGCCATGAAGGTATTCCGACAGCTGCTTATTATATATAATGTGCAGGACTACCGCGCTTGTGCTACTTCTGCCTTCCGCGATGCAAAGAACGGCAAGAAGATTCTGCGAAACATACGAAAGAAACTCTGCATAGACATCGACATCATAACCGGCGACGAAGAGGCACGCATACTCCGCGACTGCAACAAAGCTATGATGGGCAATCTGCTCTACATGGATGTTGGCGGCGGCAGTACGGAACTTTCTCTGGTCTGTGAGGGACAACTCATGGAGAGTCGTTCGTTCAATATCGGTACGCTGCGTATTCTTGCCGACAATGTCTCTCAAGCTAAGTGGGAGGCAATGCGCAATGCCGTTGCAAAGTTCTGTCGTGGCATAGACAATATCCAGATCATCGGCTCTGGCGGCAACATCAACAAGCTCTACCGACTGACGCCAAAGAACGAGCGTAAGGCAGACAAACTGATGGTCAGTTCGCTGGCTAAGATTCACGAATCCCTTGCCTCGCTCAGCGTAGAAGAGCGCATGGAGCAATACGACCTCCGCGAAGACCGTGCAGACGTAATAGTGCCTGCCGCAAAGCTATTCCTTATGGTGGCAGAAGTGGCAAAGGCAGAAGACATCATCGTGCCTACAATGGGACTTGCCGATGGAATAATCAATGAGTTGGCGGAAAAGTCAAATGTTTAAAGGGTTAAAGGAAAATTCTGTAGGGCGAAGATTTGTGAGCCCTACAAATTAATCGAAAATCAGTAAATTGTAAATCAGTAAATTAGAAAATGAACACGGTTTTTCTCGGAATAGTTATTTTCCTTTGCTTGCTGGCGATATTCGACCTCGTAGTAGGTGTCAGCAACGACGCGGTGAACTTCCTCAATTCTGCCATTGGCGCGAAGGTGGCTAAGTTCCGCACGATAGTTTTGATTGCAGCTGTAGGCGTGTTTGCCGGTGCGGCAATGAGTAACGGCATGATGGATGTGGCTCGTCACGGCATTATGACTCCTGAACACTTCACTTTCTATGAAGTGATGTGCGTGTTCCTTGCCGTAATGGTGACAGACGTCATCCTGCTTGACATCTTCAACACTCTCGGTATGCCTACATCCACAACTGTCAGCATGGTGTTCGAGTTGCTTGGCGGTGCCTTTGCCATTGCCATTCTGAAGCTTATGCACAATGCCACAGCTGCTGACGGCACGCTTCTCGGTCTTGGCGATCTGCTTAATACGGAGAAGGCTATCTCAGTCATAATGGGTATCTTCCTTAGCGTTGCCATAGCGTTCGTGGTTGGAACGCTGGTGATGTGGATAAGTCGTATGGTGTTCACCTTTACTTATCGTGTAAACGGCAAGACTACGGCTTACAATGGCGAGATGGGAGGACTGACAAGCAGTTCGCTGAAGATCGGAATCTTCTCGGGTATTGCCGTGACGAGCATCATCTGGTTCCTGCTTATCAACGGATTGAAAGGCAGTTCGTTCATGTCTCCAGAACTGAAAGAACTGATAAACGAAAACACTTGGTACATTCTTGGCGGCGGCGTATTGGTGTTCAGCATTATAATGACGGCGTTGAGCGCGTTCAAGCTGCCAGTGCTGAAATTCGTTGTTCTTCTTGGCACCTTCGCTCTCGCCATGGCTTTCGCCGGCAACGACCTCGTGAACTTCGTCGGTGTACCACTTACAGGTCTCGAGGCTTATCAGGATTATGTGGCGAACGGCTCTGGAGATCCCGATGCTTTCTTGATGCAATCGCTGATGGACAGCGCACACACACCAACAATCTTCCTCATCCTTGCAGGTGTCGTAATGGTTCTCTCGCTCGTCTTCTCAAAGAAGGCGCAGAACGTGGTGAAGACCTCCGTTGACCTCTCGCGTCAGGATGAAGGTGATGAGATGTTCGGTTCATCAGGAGTGGCAAGAACATTGGTGCGCAACAGCAACGCCACTTCAAAGTTTGTGACGAAAATCATGCCCGACAGTCTCTTGCATTGGATAGACACACGCTTCAACAGCGAGGAGATGAAACTGGAACAGGGCGCTGCCTTCGACCTTATCCGCGCTGCTGTCAACCTCGTACTTGCCGGTTTGTTGGTTGCCATCGGTACAAGTCTCAAGTTGCCTCTCTCTACTACTTACGTCACCTTCATGGTTGCCATGGGTACATCGCTTGCCGACAGAGCATGGAGTCGTGAGTCAGCTGTGTTCCGTATCACTGGTGTGCTGAGCGTCATTGGCGGTTGGTTCATCACTGCCGGAGCAGCCTTCATCTTCTGCTTCTTCCTTACAAACACGATGTATTTCGGCAGTTACGTCGTAATGGCTCTTGCCATCGTGCTTGCCATCTATCTGCTTGTGCGCAGCAATCTTAAGTCAAAGTCAGAGTCAAAGTCATCGTCTGATTCTCTCTTCTCTCAGATTCTCAAGAGCAAGGACAAGGCTATCATCTGGGGACTTCTCTGCGAACACATCCGCAACGGCAATGCTGCACGTCTGAAGTTCGTGATAGACACCTACAACAGCATGACCACAGCCTTCCTCCGCGAGCATTACCAGCCTCTGCGCCGAGCATCGTCGCTCATAGAGGAGGAGCGCAAGTCGCTGAAACGCCAGCGTAAGCAGGAGATTGTAACCATGCAACGCCTTGACCAGATGCAGATGATCAGTCGCAACACCTGGTACTTCCTCGGCATCAACTCCTGTCAGCAGATGCTCTATTGTCTGAAGCGAATCAATGAACCGATACGTGAACACGTTGGCAACAGCTTCTCGCCTCTGCCAGATGCTTACCACGAGCGCTTTATCACGACAAGGGAATCTGTGTTGAGCCTTTACACTCAAGCCCTCAACATGCTTGAAACGGGTGATTTCACTAACGCAGAAACTCTTCGAGATGAATGTAGGACTGTACAGCAACAGATCTCCAAGGATCGTAAGCGTGCTCTGGATAGTATGCAGGATGAGACAGCAAACCTCAACACCCTCCTGCTTACAATCCACATCCTTCAGGAAAGCCAGGAACTCATCGGCTCTCTCAGACACATGATTCGTGGCATGAACAAGTTTGCTGGAGAAGAGGAGTAATATGCGTTTTGCGGCAGCTGGTGTCCTGAGGCAGGACACCTCCGAAGAAACTTTTGCACAAAGGGGGCAGACCCTTTTGTGCAAATTTTGTCATTGGAAGATAGCAGCCCCAGCGCCCCTACAAACAATTTCGCTACATTTTCTTGCGAGTTCAAAAAAATATCCGTACCTTTGCCGACAAATATCCACCAAGAAACATAAAAACAGCATAAAAGAATGAAGAAACTTCCATTGCTAGTATTCATGTGCATCATGTCATCGGCAATATGTTCAAGCATTTGCAGCTACCGAAGCACTCAGAAGAGGATCACGGATGATGCGAAGAATGCGTTGAAACTTACACTCGCAAAAATGCCAACTGATGTAGTGAATGCAGATACCATCAGGTGCTACCGTGATTATCTTACTATTCCACAACTGAAAGATACGGCATGCATTGCTATGCGAACAATACGGAGGGGCGGACGTCAGGAGACAGAGATTGTTGCTGAGACTAATTGCGACTTTACAACCATCTTCATGCTATCTGACCAACGTGCTTCGGGCTTGTTATCATTTGTTGGCGCACTATGGATGTTAGGAAGCATGTGGTATGTAAGAAGGTTTAGACGTGATTGGGTTGAACAGGGCATGAACTACGGTGGAATCGTCTTTACAGATGACAAGTTCATGACAGCAAAGGGCGAACCAATCCGTCTTACTCCTATGCAGTATTCTCTTCTTGAAATGTTCATGAACTCAGAGAGTCACAAACTCTCAAAACAAGAGATTTGTGAACGTCTGTGGCCTAAGAAGCCTGATGCTACAGATACTCTTTACACTCTTATAAGGCGCATAAAACCTATCATTGAAGCAAACAGCAACTTAAAAATAGAGTCTGATAGAGGCAAAAGTTACTCTTTGGAAATCAGATAGTTAGGTTTTTGTCAGTGAATTGTCAGGGAAATGTCAGTTAATAAAATTGATATTTCCCTGATTTGTATATATCTTTGCATCAAAATTAAAAACAACTGATGCAAATGAAACGAATTATCCTTTCTGCTATTCTGCCTCTTTTTGTGTTTTCTGCCTATGCTCAAAATGAGGAGAAGTCCGTAACTCTTGACGAAGTGATAGTCAAGAGCGCGAAGATTGTCAACAAGGCTGATGGGCAGATGATTTATCCTACCAATGCCCAAAAGAATGCTTCCAACAATGGCTACAGCATTCTGCAGAAACTTACGCTCCCTAACATCCGCGTTGACAATGTGGCACATTCCGTTTCTGCCATTGATAATAGAGGTGATGTGCAGATTCGCATCAACGGCATTGTCGTAAGCAAGGAAGAGATGCTAGCACTTGATCCGAAGCTCATCAGTAAGATTGACTTCATCAACAATCCAGGAGTACGCTATGGTGATGAGGTGGCTTATGTCGTCAATATCATTACGAAGCGCGATGATAGCGGCTATACGATTGGTACAGATGTGACTCCAACCCTCACTTCATGGCAAGGCGACGGTATGGTATATGGAAAGTGGAACTCTGGCAAGAATGAATTTTCTGCCTCATACGATTTCAGCGGTCACAAGCTTAAAGGTATGCAGGTTAATGAGGTTGCGAACTATACTCTAAATGACGAGAGCATCTACACCATAGAAAGAACTGATGTAGAAACACTTCGTAAGGGATATGAGCACGACATGAAGCTCTCTTACAGTTATGCCGACAGTACAGCTCTTGTGTTTCATCTTTCTTTGAGTGACAAGATTGGCAATACGCCCGGAAACTATAGCATCCGGGATGTTGTTGACGGCAGTTCTTGTTATGCATCTGCCAATAGAAACAGCAGCAAGTTCAACTCCCCTATACTCGACCTCTACTTCTTCCGTCAGTTAACAACACGTCAATCCATTACTGCCAACACAGTAGGCACATTCATCTCTACCAAAAACACGAACTACCATGATGAAGGAGGGCCTTATAAATATGATGTTAATGGTAAGACCGCTTCTGCTCTTTCTGAAGTAGTCTATGAGAACGGCATCCTGCCTCAGCTCACTTTCTCTACGGGACTGAACCATCGTTACAAATACACTAAGAATGACTACATCGGCGACGCCTCTGCCTTGACCAAGATGAGTCAGAACAGCCTCTATGCTTTCACAGAAATCAAAGGCTTGCATAAAGACTTCCGCTACTCGTTAGGCTTAGGCGCAAGCTACATCCACTACAACCAGAATAAACACAAATACGACTTCTGGACGTTCCGTCCTAAGGCTACTCTGGCATATAACATCACGCAGTATATGCAACTGAACTATACGTTACAGATGAGCGACCGGGCATCCCGCATTGCAATGATAAACGATGCTATCATTCAGACAAACAGCATGGAAATGACTGTGGGAAATCCTGACCTTAATCCATCACGAGACATAGACCAATCGCTCAGTTTGTCTTACAGCACATCTCGCTGGTATGCAGCAATTGACGCTTTCTATCGTCATTGCAACAAACCAAACATGGCACATTATGAACGAACTCCTGACGATAAGTTCATCTATACGCAGATTAACCAGAAAGAGATTGATTTACTGCGTACGTCGGCTTACGCCAGCTATTGGATTCTTCCCGAGAAACTTCAGGCTGCCGCTTATGGAGGATTGCAACGATGCTTCAACTACGGTAATGACTACTCCCACTTCTACACCTCATGGTTCTATGTGGGTAACATTACGGCTTATCTTGGCAATTACACTCTGCAAGCTTACATTGACAATGGCAATCGCTTCCTTGAGGGCGAAAGGAAGGGCTATTCTGGAGCTTACGCTGCCTTGAAAGCATCTTATCGACATAAGGACTTGCAATTCTCACTCACATGGGCAAATCCATTCATCAGCAAGTATAAGTCAGAAGAAGGTGAGATTCTCAACTGCAACCTCCATAAACTCACCACCGTCTATGATCGCAATAGCGGCAACAGCCTTACCCTCAACGTCTCTTGGCGCATGAGCCGTGGTAAGAAACACAAGTCTGCAGAAAAGACCATCAATCTCAAAGATACTGACGACGGCATAATGAGACTATGAATGAAGTAACTCACTGTAAATCTAACGTTTCATCCGTTTTTCCGCCTTTTCTCCTAATATTTTGCGTACATATTGTGAATAAGGTGTGTATATTGTGAAGTTCACAGATTGTACATAAGCATTTCACATCGTGTACACGATAACTATTTGAAACATCATACCTTTGCACTCAGAAAACAAAACAAAATTACTAACAACTTAAAAACATAAAGATTATGAAAAGTATTATTGCAAAAATGGTAAAGATGTTCACTGAGTCAATGGAAATCACAGGCATGCAAGCTATCCAGCGCCGTATGGTCTGTCATGGCATGAACGGTTACCTCTAACATCCCCCTCAAATTCTCCCACTGGGAGATGTATTAAAAAATCCAAATTTAACAATTCAATAGTTTAACAACCCCTAAAACCCCAAAATATTATGAAACGTTTTTTTGAATCAGTTGTAAAGTGCTTCAACGAGGCTATCGAAATAATGAATAGAACAGACGCATACAGCGTTGAGTATCCATCAAACGCTACATTCAGAATGTTCTAATCTTTGAAAACAGACAAGGCGAAAAAAGCGGGCAAACGGATATGACCGTTTGTCCGCTTTACGTTATATTCTTAGTATGTAGCAAAGTTCTACTTGAACAATGCAGCAAGCTTGTTCTGCAGAGCAGCACCAGTGAGGTCTGTGGCAATGATCTTGCCATCCTTATCAAAGAGCACGTTTGAAGGAATAGCCTGAACGCCGTAGAGAGCAGCGGCTTCACACTTCCAGCCCTTGAGGTCTGAGAGCTGTGGCCAAGTCATGCCGAGTCGCTTAACAGCTGCAAGCCATGCTTCCTTCTTTTGGTCGAGCGAAACGCCGACAATCTCAAATCCCTTTGACTTATACTTCGCATATGCATCTACCACGTTCGGCATCTCCTTGCAGCATGGTCCGCACCAAGAAGCCCAGAAGTCAACAAGCACAACCTTGCCCTTGCCTACATATTCAGAAAGCTTATGCTGCTTGCCGTTAGCGTCAGGAATGGCGATATCCTTAAGCATTGTTCCTACTGCGCGATCCTTGGTTGACTGAGCCATCATAAGCATCGATCCCACCACAGGATTTTGCAGGAACGCTTTGCCTTCACAAGCTGCCATAATCTCACTTGCTACATCCCACTGCATCAGCTCCTGATGGATTGTAATTGCTGCAACAGGAAGCATGTTGTCCTTGTTTTCCTTGCAGAAGTCAACAAAAAGTTTCTGAGCATCAGCGCCGTCAGTCTTCATATCAGCATTGAACTTACCCCACTTTGCGTTAAGTCCAGTTCCTTCGATAACGTCATTAACTGCATCCACGCTAACCTTCTCGCCTTCAGCTCAGAAGAACTGCTGGTAGCCGCCGTTGGCAGAGAGATAAACCAGACAGTTTTCCTTGGCAGGAATCTGAGTCGTGAAATGACCGTTAGTCACGCTGACACTATCAATCAGGTCGTTGAAGGTTTCAGCATTGACAAGATAAACCATGGTTGACTTTTCGCCGACGTTACCTTTTACGGTAACCATTTCAGCTTTCTGAGCATCTGCCGTACAGTTTACGAGGAGAGTTGCCAGGAAAAAGAGGGAGAATACCTTTTTCATGTATGATTTTTGATTTATGATTTAAGGACTTAATTCTGCATTTCTGAATTCTGCATTCTGCATTATCCAATCACCTGCAATGTATAAAGATAGATTACTACCGCTGGCATTGCAAGGATGGATGAGTCGAAGCGGTCGAGCATTCCGCCATGTCCCGGAAGGATGTTTCCGCTGTCCTTGATGCCAATAGTGCGCTTCATGAGGCTTTCCACGAGGTCGCCCCATGTTCCGAAGAACACAACGACCAAGCCCATGCCGAGCCATGCAGGAAGCGGCATACGGTAAGAGAACAGGCTTGTGAACTGATTAGACGAGTCGCCCAGATTCTCAGACAGATACCATAACAAGCTTGCCACGAGGAGCACTAGGATGGCACCGCCGATGCTGCCTTCCCAACTCTTGCCAGGACTGACGCGAGGGAAGAGTTTATGCTTACCGAAGAGTGAGCCTGAGAGATAAGCACCGGTATCGTTAATCCATAGGAAGATGAACACCATGAGAGGTAATGCGCAGAACGTAACCACTGGCGTTGTTGATTCGAGCGAGAAGCAACCCTGTGCGGTCTGCTGAGTCTGCTGGAATGCCAACACATTAATCATGGAGAATGGCAAAGCGATATACATCTGCGAGAGCATTGTGTAAGCCCAATTGGCTATCGGATTCTCTGCCTTAAGGTAGAGTTCTGAGATGAGCAGATAGACTATCGTGATGAGATAAGGAATGAACACGGCTGCCGAGCGGGTGAAGTCGCCACAATAACCTGCCATCGCCAGGAAGAAATAAGAGCCTGCAATGGTGCAGATGAACGTGTTCACATGCACCTTCTCTACATTATTATTAATAATAGAACAGAACTCGTGTATGGTTAGAGCTGTGACCAGAGTAAACAGAGCAACCATCGCCACAGGGTCGAGGAAGCTGCATACAATGGCTGCCACAAAGAATACAGCCGTAATAGTACGGACTAAAAAATTATTCATATTGTCATTTGATGATTTGACGATTTAATGATTGGGCGATTTTTCGAGGTTTCGAATTAGCGATGCTTCGAAGATTCGAATTATCGATGCTTCGAGTTACGCTTTATCCTCTTCAGTCTCAGGCTTCACATCAGGGAAACGCTCGGCTGCCATTTTCTCGGCAAGTTCCTTACGGCGTGCCTCCTCTTCCTCCTCAGCCTTGCGAGCTGCTTCTTCAGCTGCAAGAATCTCCTGAGAACGGGAAACGAACGGACGAGGACCGAAGATTTTCTCCACGTCTTCAGCCATAATAACCTCGCGCTCCATCAGAACATCAGCCAGCTTATTGTGACCTTCCTTATGTTCCATCAGAACCTGCTTTGCACGAGCATACTGATCGTTTACCATCTTGAGAACCTCCTCATCGATAAGCTTGGCAGTTGCCTCGGAATAAGGCTTAGAGAACTGATACTCGTAGTTGTTATAGTAGCAGAGGTTAGGGAGTTTGTCGCCCATACCCATGTAAGCTATCATAGAGTAAGCCTGCTTTGTAGAGCGCTCAAGGTCGTTCATTGCTCCTGAAGAGATGTGTCCGACGAAGAGTTCCTCCGCAGCACGACCGCCAAGGAGAGAGCACATCTCGTCGAGCATAGCTTCCTTAGTAGTAATCTGGCGCTCTTCCGGCATATACCACGCCGCACCAAGTGCACGACCACGAGGAACGATGCTCACCTTGACAAGCGGATTGGCAAATTCAAGGAACCAAGAGATTGTGGCATGACCAGCTTCGTGAAGTGCGATAGTGCGCTTCTCGGTATCTGTCATCACCTTTGTCTTCTTCTCCAGACCACCGATTATTCTATCCACGGCATCAAGGAAGTCCTGTGCAACGACCTTCTCATGATTGTTGCGGGCTGCAATAAGTGCTGCCTCGTTACAAACATTTGCAATGTCTGCGCCAGAGAATCCCGGAGTCTGACGTGCCAGATATGTTGAGTCAACACTCTCGTCAAGCTTAAGCGGCTTAAGGTGAACGCCGAAGATAGCCTTACGCTCATTGAGGTTAGGCAGGTCAACATTTATCTGACGATCGAAGCGTCCTGCACGAAGCAAGGCTGAGTCGAGCATGTCTGCACGGTTTGTAGCCGCAAGAACGATAACACCAGAATTTGTGCCAAAGCCGTCCATCTCGGTAAGAAGAGCGTTGAGCGTATTCTCGCGCTCATCATTTCCACCCATGTTCGGATTCTTTGAGCGAGAACGTCCTACGGCATCAATCTCGTCAATGAAGATGATACAAGGCGACTTCTCCTTTGCCTGACGGAAAAGGTCGCGCACACGGGAAGCACCAACGCCCACGAACATCTCCACGAAGTCTGAACCGCTAAGTGAGAGGAATGGCACACCAGCCTCACCGGCAACGGCTTTCGCAAGAAGTGTCTTACCTGTTCCCGGAGGACCTACGAGCAGCGCTCCCTTCGGAATCTTACCGCCAAGCTCAGTAAACTTGTTCGGATTCTTCAGAAACTCTACAATCTCCTGCACTTCCTGCTTTGCACCTTCCTGTCCGGCAACGTCCTTGAATGTCACGGAAGTGCCTTCGCCCTTCTCGTAAACCTTCGCCTTACTCTTGCCTACGCCGAAGATGCCGCCACCCATTCCGCCGCCGCTGCCGACGCCACGGAACATAAACACCCAGAAGAGTACTAGCAAGAGGATAGGACCGAAACTGATCAGAATGTCCCACCACTCGCTGTGCTGCTTATTGTCATAGGTAATGGTACCCACGAATTTCTTTGCTTTCTTCTGTTCTTCAAGGAAGGTTTCCACCTTCTCCGGACTGCCATACTGCACCACGAGATACGGTGACTTGCCAGTCTGCTTTGCAGGCTGCTTGAAGATTTCGCGGATCTTCTCAGGCTTCAGATGGAGTTCCAGTTCGCGCTCCACATTATTAATAGTAATGCTCTGCACATAGCCGTCCTTCACATACTTCTGAAACTCGGAGTATGTGGCAGTCTTGGATATACTTGAATCGGTAGTCTTGTCACCGCCGAACATGTATGCGCCGAGCAATGCAGCCATAACCAGAATATAGAACCAGTTCATACTGAACTTCGGTTTCTTCGGCTGGTTAGGCTTCTGCTGCGGTGATAATTGCTGGTTCGCCATAACTTAATCTTCTGTTTCTTCTATTTCGTCAAAGATCTCCGCATCCTGCCAAAGCTCTTCTATGCGGTAATAGTCGCGTGTTTCAGGGAGGAAGATGTGAACCATCACGTCAACGTAGTCCATCGCCACCCACTGAGAGTTCTCTCGTCCCACTACACGAACAGGCTTCTCGCCTGCCTGCTTACGGGCAAACTCTTCTACAGAATCGGAAATGGCATCAACCTGTATAGGGGAATTTCCTGTACATATTACGAAGAAACGACAGATTGCTCCTTCTACACCATCGAGGTCAACAACAACGATGTCCTCTCCTTTTTTCTCTTCTATGCCTTCTACGATGGCATCTACTAATTTGTTACTTTGCATTTATGATAATTTTCGTTTTTAAGGATTTAACAACTGATAAAAACATTCTGCGCAAAAAATGCGCATATTACAGGTGCAAAATTACTACTTTTTGGCTTATTTTCCGCTTAAAATCAAAAATTTTATAGTTTTTTATGAAAAAAATCATCTTTTTCTTTGCAGTTTCCAAAAAACTCTTTACCTTTGCACCCGCTAAACAACAAGAACGGCACAAAACAAGTGCAGTTTAAGTGACAGCAAAACATATTTGATTGGGCTATGGTGTAATGGTAACACTGCAGATTCTGGTCCTGCCTTTCCTGGTTCGAATCCGGGTAGCCCAACATAGAAAAGCGAGCAAACTTCCGAGTTCTGCTCGCTTAATATTTTTGTAAACGCCCCTAAGTTGTAGGGCGAGGATTGTATTTCATCACCAAATAAAACGACAATTATTGTTAAAAAAACATCAAATAAACGGCTTTAAAGGGTTTTTCTGCATCTTTTTGTGCAAAAATTCAGCTTTTTTTTTGTAATATTCAGCAAAAAGTGTAACTTTGCCACTAAATAACCCGCTTTTTGCATAAAAATATCACAATAATAAACTACTAAAACAAAATCTATGAAGAAAATCTTTACTCTTGTTACTGCCATGATGGCAGTTTGTGCACAGGCTCAGACAGAAAAGTATGAGGCTGTAACTTTCGACGGTGAGACTTACACAGCATCGGCTGAGTTTGCTAACGCCACTGTCGCAGACGGAAAGTCTGTCGTAACTTTCGGTACTGACAACATGGATGTTGAGGCTGTAGGCGGTACTACTCCTAAGGACGTTTTCCAGGACGCAGGTTCAGACTTCGCAGGTTGGCAGGAATGGAACGACGTGAAGTGGGACGTTAAGAATCAGGGCGACATCACTTTCGGATACATCCTCGGTACAGGTAATCCTGTTGTAGAACTCAACTCAGAGGAAGTTCTTGATGAAGATATGCGTACTGGTCACTATCGTCCAGCATACATCTACTACGGTCCAGAAGAAGCTGAAATCAATGGCAAGACTTACAAGAACATCATGCCAGTTCAGGGTCTTTACTTCAAGTTTACTGCAAAGACTGCTGGTGACTTGAAAATCTATGTTTGGTCTAACAAGGGTAACCGTAACACTTACCTCGTTGACGAAGCTACAACAAAGACTGTAGAATACAAGGCTGAAGGCTACATCAACGGTCAGAACGATGAAAACGGCAAGAAGAAGTGGCTCACAACTGACGAGATTCAGGCTATCCACGACGCTTCTGGCAACGCAGCAATCCCATACATCATCGGTGCTGGCAACCAGCCATTCTGGGGTGCATTGAACTACACAATGACTGCTGGTCAGACTGTATGGCTCCTTCAGGACTCTTCACAGATCGGTTTCCAGGGCTACGAGTTCACAACTTCTGGCGACACAGGCATCAACGAAGTTACAACAGCTTCAAACAAGGCTGTCTGCAAGACTATCCAGAACGGTCGTGTTGTCATCAACAAGGGTGGCATGACATTCAACGTTGCTGGTCAGCTTGTTAAGTAAGAATGAAACTTACCTATGGTGGGCTCTTTAGTTCTCCCGCCATGACCTAAACTATAAAAGAGCGGCTTCATGTCGCTCTTTTTAATTGAAGAAACACATTATATTATATAAAACAACATGAAAAAATCTCTTCTTTTTCTCATGGCAGCAGCATCAATGATGCTCACTGCCTGTGACGACTGGAACGAAGGTCCTAACTCGTCTGACGCTAAGACTGTAACCGTAAACTTCGAGCAGGCCAAGCTGCCTAAGGACGGCGTGCTCAAGGGTGTAACCTACACTGAAAAGGGCTACAAGTTTGATAACTACTACACTAACGAAGGCTATGAGTACAACTCTGGCTACACAGTATCAAACAATACAGACATGGTGACTGAGGGTTTCATGAACCAGTACTCTGTCTATGCTTCTGGTGGCGGTGCCGGCAGTAGCAACTTCGCTATCTACAACCCTTCTTACTACGGAAAGTGCTACATTTCTCGCGTAGATGGCACTTCTTTCCGTCCAGAGGAAGTGGCTGTTGCCCTCACTACTTACACTTACCTCTCTACAGCTAACGGCGACGGCTATGCAAAGAAGTTTGAGGCTGCAGACTGGTACAAGATGACCATCACTGGCTACGACGCTCTTGACAAGGAGATTTACACTAAGGAAGTTTCTCTCATCGAGAACCTCAACTACTGGACTCCTTGGAAGACTATTCCGCTCAGCGATCTCGGCACTGTAAACAAGCTCTATATCGACTTCACTTCAAGCGACACAGGCGAATGGGGCATGAACACTCCTGCTTACATCGCTCTCGACAACCTCAAGGTTACATCTATCCACTATTAAAAACGAGGCTAGGAAACAAGCAAACCTGCCTAAAAACAATATGAAAACGCGGCCTAAAGGTCGCGTTTTCTGTTTTTTTTGCACTTTTTCCGACAAAGATTTTGATAAGTTTACAAAAAACGCTAAATTTGCAACGAATTGTAGATAAACGAATCTGAAAGTCATGGAAGAACTCAATACAAAGAACCCGCAGATTGGCGATACTGTAGAGTATGAAGACGACAATATCCGACACCTGTCAGACATGGAGCATGTCCGACTGCGTCCGGGTATGTACATCGGTCGTCTCGGTGACGGTTCGCTGCAGGAAGATGGTATATACGTACTCTTGAAGGAAGTTATCGACAACTCTATCGACGAGTTTAAGATGAACGCCGGAAAGAAGATTGAGGTAGATATGGAGGAGAACCTCCGCGTCTGCATACGCGACTATGGTCGTGGCATTCCGCAGGGAAAGCTTGTGGAGGCTGTAAGCATGCTGAACACTGGTGGTAAGTACGACTCTAAGGCATTCAAGAAGAGTGTCGGACTGAATGGTGTCGGCTTGAAGGCTGTCAATGCGCTGAGCTCTGAGTTTGAGGTTCGCTCTTATCGTGAAGGTCAGGTTCGCATTCTCACTTTCGCTAAAGGTCAGCTGCAGACGGACAACACCCAGCCTACGGAAGAGGAGAACGGAACGATGGTGAAGTTCACTCCTGACGATACGCTCTTCAAGAACTATAAGTTCGTGCCGTCTTTCGTGAGCGATATGCTGCGTAACTACACTTACCTCAACACCGGACTTGCTATTATATATAATGGAAAGCGCATTGCCTCACGCAACGGACTTGCCGACCTCCTCACTGACCGCATGACGGCAGAAAGCCTCTACCCTATCATTCATCTTGTTGGCGAAGATATTGAGATTGCCTTTACACACGTTGACAAGCAGAACAGCGACGAGTATTACTCTTTCGTAAACGGTCAATACACCACTCAGGGCGGTACTCACCAGTCGGCTTTCAAGGAGCACATCGCTAAGACCATCAAGGAATTCTCCGGCAAGAACTTTGAACCGATAGACATCCGTACCGGTCTCTGCGCTGCCATCGCCGTGAACGTTGAAGAACCGGTCTTTGAGTCACAGACAAAGATTAAGCTCGGCTCGCTCACTATGGCTCCTGAAGGCGTAAGCATCAATAAGTATGTCGGCGACTTCATAAAGGAACATGTAGATAACTATCTCCACAAAAATCCGGACATTGCCGAAGTCATTCTCCAAAAAATACAGCAGAGTGAGTCGGCACGCAAGGCTATGGCTGGCGTGGCAAAGATAGCAAAGGAACGCGCTAAGAAAGCAAACCTCCACAACCGCAAGCTCCGCGACTGCCGCATCCACTTCTCTGACGCGAAGAACGACCGCAAGGAGGAAAGTGCCATCTTCATCACCGAGGGTGACTCTGCTTCCGGATCAATCACTAAGAGCCGCGACCCGAACACTCAGGCTGTATTCTCGCTTCGTGGTAAGCCGCTCAACTGCTTCGGACTGACTAAGAAGGTGGTCTATGAGAACGAGGAGTTCAATCTCCTTCAGGCTGCCCTCGATATTGAGCAAGGTCTTGACACACTCCGTTACAACAAGGTTATCGTGGCTACCGATGCCGATGTTGACGGTATGCACATCCGACTGCTCATCATCACATTCTTCCTCCAGTTCTTCCCAGACCTTATCAAGAAAGGTCATGTCTATGTGCTTCAGACTCCGCTCTTCCGTGTTCGCAACAAGCGCACAAAGATTAAGGACAAGAAGTCGCTAACCGAGAAGGAACAGCAGTCTAAGGGCGACTTCATCACGCGCTACTGCTACTCCGACGAGGAGCGACAGGCTGCCATAGCGGCTCTCGGCAAGGAGCCGGAGATAACACGATTCAAAGGTCTTGGTGAGATTTCTCCTGACGAGTTCCGTGGCTTCATCGGCGAGGATATGCGACTGGAGCAGGTCACACTCCAGAAGACTGACCAGGTACAGAAACTCCTTGAATACTACATGGGCAAGAACACTCCAGAACGCCAGAGCTTCATCATCGACAATATTGTCATTGAAGAAGACAAGCCTGAAGATTTCTTCGTGGATTAAGCCCTACCCCACCCTAAAACTATTTCTGAACGACTACTTTTCAATTGTTATGAAAGCAAAGATTTTATCTATAGCAGCGTTACTACTTGCGCTTTTCTGCTCTACAGCGTCTGCGCAGATTCACATAAACTCCAAGAAAAACTCTCCGCTCTCAAAGCTTCAGTGGGCGGAAGTGGCAATCAATAATCTTTACGTTGATTCTGTTGACGAGAACAAACTCGTAGAGGATGCCATCAAAGGTATGCTCGAGAAGCTTGACCCTCATTCCTCCTACTCCACTCCTGACGAGGTTCGCGAACTGAACGAGCCACTGCAGGGAAACTTCGACGGCATTGGCGTGCAGTTCAATATGGTGGAAGATACGCTCATGGTCATTCAGACCATCAATGGCGGACCGTCAGAGAAGGCTGGCGTTCTTGCTGGCGACCGCATCGTCTCTGTAAACGATACTGCCATCGCTGGTGTCAAGATGGACAAGAACAAGATCATGAAGAAACTTCGTGGTCCTAAGGGTACGAAGGTGAACATCGGCGTTGTGCGTCGTGGCATTGACGGCGTTCTTACCTTTACCATCACTCGCGACAAGATTCCTGTCACTACCGTTGACGCTGCTTACATGATTCGCCCTGGCGTGGCTTATATCCGCATCGGCAGCTTCGGAGCTACCACATACAAGGAATTTGTAAAGGCTCTTCAGGCTATAGAGGCTAAGAGCAAGGTGAAGAGCATCATCATCGACCTTCAGGACAATGGCGGTGGATACTTGCAGACTGCCGTTCTGCTCTGCAATCAGTTCCTCAACAAAGACGACCTCATCGTTTATACAGAAGGACGTGCGCAGAAGCGTCAGGACTACAAGGCTGACGACAAGGGCGACCAGAAGAAAAAGAAGGTCATCGTTCTCGTGAACGAATACTCCGCATCAGCTTCTGAAATCTTTGCCGGAGCTATGCAGGATCATGACCGCGGCACAATCATCGGTCGTCGCACATACGGCAAGGGACTCGTCCAGAGACCAATAGAACTGCCTGACGGTTCAATGATCCGACTCACCATCGCTCACTACTACACTCCTTCCGGCCGCTGCATCCAGAAGCCTTACACAAAGGGCGACAAGAAGTCTTACCAGAACGACCTTGAGACTCGCTATAAGAACGGAGAGTTCACTAATGCTGACAGCATCCATTTCAACGATTCGCTGAAGTATTACACTCTCAAGGAGCATCGCCTCGTCTATGGCGGCGGCGGTATCATGCCAGACATCTTCGTGCCTCTCGACACAATGAAATACACCAAGATGTACCGTTCTATCTCTGCCAAGAGTCTCATCATCAACGCGAACCTTAAATATATAGACAAGGAGCGCAAGAATATTGAGGCAGAATACAAGAACTTCGACGACTTCAACAAGCGCTTCGAAGTGCCACAGAATGTCATTGACGACATCTTCGTCGAGGCAGAGAAGCTCCAGATTACGCCTAAGGACGAAGAGGAGAAAGCCCTCACAGCCGCCTCCGCAAAGCTTCACCTTAAAGCCCTCATAGCCCGCGACATCTGGACAATGACCGAATATTTCCGCGTCATGAACGAAACGAGTGAAATCGTTCAGAAAGCACTTGAAGAATTGGGGACGAAATAAACACACACCTCACTTGTCACATTTCTTCATAACACAAAAACTGATCCCCAAGGCAGTACAGCGTTACGTCTGCGTGACAAGTGAGGAGTTCTTTATGATCTTGTTGACAATTTCTTCTGGCGAGATGTTCTTCAGGCATGGATAATCACCGTGCTTGCAAGGTTTATTGCCGTATATGCTGCAAGGACGACACGGCATATCAAGTTGCACGCAGTCTTCCTCACTCTGCTGCCATGCCAGAAAACCTGCCAGCGGATGCGTAGCGCCCCAGACGCTGACAACGCGAGTGCCGGACAGCGCGGCAAGATGCTGGTTGCCGCTGTCCATGGTAAGCATTACGTCAAGTTCGCCCATCAGCTTTACCTCCTCGCCTATTCCCTTTCTGCCTTCGCCCTTCAGAACATCTGATGCAATAAGAAGATTTTCGTTATTGTTCGCAGCTTTCTGCCATTCATGGAAGACAGCCATCTCCTTCTCGCCTGCACCGAAGAGGAAAATCTTACAGCCGCGGGCAAGCAGTTGCCTGATGACTTCAAAGGTTTTGTCAAGCGGATAGATCTTTCCTGAATGTGCGGCAAAAGGAGCGATGCCTATTTTTAATGCATAATTGACAATTGATAATTGATAATTAGGCTGCGCATTGACTTTCCCTTCGGCCGCCGACCGTTGGTTCTTTACATCTGCAATAAGATTTGTTCCAAGCACCTTATCTATAGTCTCAGCATAGTTCTCAAAGGATGTTGGCTGCTGCACGAGCAGTTTGTTCTCGTCGCGAGTAAGAGCACGCTTGCCTTCGCGGTGCTTGTCTATACTAGCAATGCGCGGCATCTTGCCAAAGAGGGCTGATGGCTGCAAACGGAAACGCAGACGGAGATACTTTGTACGGAGCACATCGTGACAGTCGGCAATATGCGTAAAATGCTCTGCCTGAAGTTGTCGGAACAGTCGGTTCAGTCCCGCAAAACCTTTATGCTCGCCTTTCTTGTCGAAGGCAATAAAATGCACATTGTCTGCTATTCCTTCAAACAAAGGCTGAAGGAATCTGACGCTGAGCACGGTAATCTTTATATCAGAATGTTGCGATGCCAACGCCTTCACAACGGGCACTAACATCGCAACATCACCAAGGGCTGAGAGCCTTATTATCAGTAAATTCACAAATATAGATTTAATGGATAATGGATAAGGTAAGTATATACAATTTGACCTTTTTTTCTTGAGACAAGAATTATCAACAATTTACAAGAATTAATTCAATAATTTTTATTTATAATTTCTGTCTATTGTTGGATATTGTTTGTTAAAAAGAAAAATAAAACATAAAATTGTCAAAAAAATAATTAATGATTATTTGGGGGCAAATAGTATATAGTTTCCATTGATAATTGATAATGGATAATTGGGCTGCGCGACAATAATTATCCATTATCAATTTTCAATTATCATTTTTTATACAGCACAGGATTTGTTGCAGGATCGTTGTACATCTTCATCTGGCGATAAACCTTCATGTACTTCTTTCCTGCCTCAATATCAGCAAGAAGCTGGTCGATGGCTGTAGAAAGATCCACCTGCTGCTCAAGGAGAACGTCAAGCTTTGCCTGACACTTCTGAACATGTTCAGGAGATGCATCCGCACGATCCACCTGCTCCTTCATGTGATAGATTTTCAGCGCAAGGATTGAAAGGCGGTCAACAGCCCAAGCAGGACTCTCTGTATTAATCTGAGCATCCTCAAGAACCTTCACGTCGGCATACTTCTCACGGAAGAAAGTGTCAATCTGCTCAACGAGGTCTGTACGGTCCTGATTGCTCTTATCAATACGACGCTTCAGCACGAGAGCCTCAACAGGGTCAATGTTCGGGTCACGAATGATGTCCTCAAAGTGCCACTGAACAGTGTCTATCCAGTTCTTCAGATAGAGTCTGTTCTCAATCGTACCTTCATCGTATGGGTTGCTGATAGGTGTTTCTATATCGTCCTTTACATGGTAGTCATTGATAGACTGAACGAAAATTTTATTGGCAATTTCTGTGAATGTCATGATTATTTCTTTGTTTATTTGGGCACAAAGTTAGATATTATTTTTATCTTTTGCAAGAAAATAATATAATTGATAATTGACAATTGATAATTGACAATTATTATCACGCGGCCCAATTATCAATTCTCCATTATCAATTTTCAATTAATAAGGTATTCCTTCAAGCTTATTCTCCACATCTTGGTAAGTATCTATCAGGGCAGAAAGGCGTTCCATCGTAATCTGTGCTGCATTCTCAAGCGAACGTCCCTTAAGGAGCATGTTGAGCAGACGGGCAGAGAAGATATCGCCTGTTCCGGAGAACTCCACCGGCACCTCACGATACGGAAGATGCAGATAATCGCCGGTCTTGCTGTCATAGCCTACCACGCATGCTTTTCCGCCGACCTTTGACGAGGTGACAAGGATGGATTTTGCCCCGAGACTGCGCAGTCTGTCTATCAGCACAGGAACATCTTCCTCGTCCATGCCTTCTGCCTTATACTGATAGTCAGCCAGATAGCAAGCCTCTGTATAGTTTGGCACAGCCACGTCAGAGATGGCAACCATCTTTCGAAGACGCTCAACGGTCTCCTCGCCTATTCCGGAATAAAGGCTGCCATTGTCTGCCATAATCGGATCCACCACAACCATCGTGCCATTAGCTTTCTGCTTCTCACAAAACTCACAGAGCATCTCTGCCTGTTCGTTTGAGGCAACAAAGCCTATGCTGATAACATCAAAATGGAAACCCAGTCTCTGCCACACCTCCAGCGACTGTCTCATATAGTCAGTAGTATCGAGCATAGCATACTGCTTGTAACAGAAATTGTTCGAAACAAGGGCTGTCGGCAGATAAGAGACGCTATTGCCTTTAGGAGCAAGCACGGAAGCCTGCGCTGTTATAGCCAGACGACCATAGCCGACACAATCGCCAACAAGGAGAATCTTTTTATTTACCATATAAATAAAATGGACAATGGATAATGAATAAGGTAAGTATATACAATTTGACCTTTTTCTTGAGACAAGAATTATCAACAATTTACAAGAATTAATTCAATAATTTTTATTTATAATTTCTGTCTATTGTTGGATATTGTTTGTTAAAAAGAAAAATAAAACATAAAATTGTCAAAAAAATATTTAATGATTATTTGGGGTCAAATAGTATATAGTTCCCATTGATAATGGATAATGGATAATTATTTTTCCGCGCAGCCCAATTATCAATTTTCAATTATCAATTAAATTTAGAATGTCTTTACAGGGACTCCCTCATCAAACTTCTGTCTTACGCGATACGTTTCGCGGAACTGCGATGGCGAGCATCCTTTGTTGCGTTTGAAGAGTCGGTTGAAGTGGCTCATATTGTTAAAGCCGGAGGTGAAGCAAACGTCAGAGATGCTGTCGTTACTCTCCATCAAGCGACTTGTAGCATAGTTCAAACGCAAGTATATAATATACTCTGAAAGCGTGCGTCCCGTCTGCTGCTTAAAGAATCTGCCGAAGCTGCTGATGCTCATGCCCGCAACCTGTGCTATCTCCGGAAGCGTCATTTCCTCACGATAATGCGTGTGGATATAGTCGCGAATAAGGTCCATCTTCTCGCTGTCCTCCGTTACCTCATCGCGCAGATACTCCCTTGAGGCAAGCTCGCGCGAATCATCAAACTTAGACAGTTCGTAGAGAATCGTCATAAGCGTGGAAATAGCGTAATAACCGTCGGTCACTTCGCCGAGAGAGTCAAGAAGCGGATAAACCTTACGGATGGCTTCACGAGAGAAAGTCAGTCCGCGACGTGCCTTCAGCATCATCTCACGGATAGGCTTGAAAGGAGTTGCCACAAACAGGCTGTCCTCTTCAAAATGGATATCAAACTGAATGGTAACCTCTCGTGCCGATTTGCCGTCATACTGTCCCTTCTCCCAGATATGTTCAAGGTCGCCATTGTTTATCAGAACGAGATCCAGATCGTCAATATTCTCCACACTGTCGCCCACAATTCGGCAAGCCCCGGCTGCATGCTCAATAAAGTTCAGTTCACAAACCTCATGAGTGTGAATAGGGAAGTCGAAAACTTTCTGCTTTCGATCTACGATATACACAATGTTCGACTCCATGATTGGAGTTATCTCGTGAAGGACACCAGGGTGATTGTAAGGCATATTATATTGCGTTTATTGGGTTATTTGGGCACAAAATTACCATTTTTTACTCAATAATCAAACTTTTTCGGCAAAAAAAGTATCAATTGATAATGGATAATTGATAATTATTGGGAATGATATACAAGTTGTCTTTTTTTGAGTTCCAGATGTCTCTTAGTGGAAACGACGCCCCATGGCGTCGTTAGGGAGCGAACATGATGTATATCACTACCTAATTATTTTCCGCGCAGCCCTATTATCAATTATCCATTATCAATTAAAGCAGTTCATTTATCCCTTGGATGCGCCTTTTCGTATGCCCTTTTCAGCTGTTCGAAAGTAGTGTGGGTATAAACCTGCGTCGTTTCAAGGCTCTGATGCCCAAGCAGTTTCTGCACACTTTCAAGGTTTGCACCATTGTTTAGCATAGCTGTTGCGAAAGAGTGGCGAAGCACATGCGGAGTACGTTTCTTTATATTCGTTACGAGCGAGAGCTGCTCCTTCACAATATTGCCGAAAGCCGTCGGATTCAGCTTCTTGCCACGCTTACTGATAAGGAAGAAGTCGGGATGAAGCGGAAAAAGCTCATCACGTATTGCAATATACTGACGCATAGTCTCTTCCATCTCATCGCCAAAAGGTATTATGCGCTGCTTATCACGCTTACCCGTCACCTTTATCTGACGAGAAATGAAGTCTATATCAGCATCCTTCAGACCAAGAAACTCACTCCTTCGCATACCGGTTTCATAAAGCATCAGCACTATCGTCCTTGCCAAAATCTTGTCATAGTCAATGTAGGGCGAAGATTTCTGAGCCGCAAAATCCAGATCATTGTAGGGCGAAGATTTCTGAGCCGCAGAGTCAGAGGCATTCAGGTTTTCCCCCTCCCCCTTATGGGGGAGCCGGAGGGTGTCATGCCCCAACAACCTATCCATCTCACTCTCGCGCACGAACATAGGCAGCGGTTTCTCTTTCTTCGGTCCCTTTATTGTTGCCATCGGATTGACGGTAATAATGCCTTTTCGCAGCAAGTAACGGAAGAAAGCACGCAGCGCACTAAGCTTCTTGTTCACCGTACCAGCCATCTCGCCTTCATCCATCAGACTCTCCATCCACATACGCACCACATCCTTGTCAACCGTCTGCCAGCTTAGCGTAGAATCCAAGAGCGTGAAGAAACGCTGAAACTCCTCGTTTGAAGCCTCATAATAAGCTATTGTTCTCTCTGAATAGTTGCGCTCATAACGCAGATATTTCACAAATTCCGCTATTAACATTTTAGGGAGAAATCTATTATCAATTCTCAATTATCAATTATCAATTCTTAAAAAGCTCCCACATCACAATGCCTGCCGTAACGCTTACATTCATAGAGTGTTTTGTGCCGTACTGGGGAATCTCTATACACACATCGCATTCGTCAATGACGCTCTGCTGCACGCCTTTCACCTCATTTCCCAGAAAAACAGCATATTTCCTATTCGGATCTTTCACGAAATCATTCAGCATCACGGAACCTTCACACTGCTCTATGGCACAGAGCACATAGCCTTTCTCCCTAAGATCAGCTACGGCGTCTGCAGTTTCCTTAAAGTATCGCCACGCCACGCTTTCTTCTGCGCCAAGGGCTGTCTTATGGATTTCATTGCTTGGCGGAGTGGCTGTTATGCCGCAGAGCACCACCTCGTCTATGCGGAAGGCATCTGCAGTACGGAACACACTACCTATATTATACATTGAACGCACATTGTCCAGCACGACAACAAGCGGTGTCTTCTCCGCCTGCTGAAATTCCTCAACGCTTATTCGTTCTATTTCTATCGTCTTTAACTTTCTTGGCATAATGGTCAGTCTGTTTTGCTCCTAATGAGTTTTTTCGGGTGTAAAGGTACGACGATATTTTGTATTATGCAAATCTTTAAACTCCTTTCTATCATTACCCGAAAAAATGACTGATTTCTTGACGCATTTTCTCTTTTTAATTATTTATAATTGTAACTTTGCAATCAGAAAAAAACTACGTAAACGATAGCGATGCCCCTAACAGCCTCAGCTTTCCCTCTCTCTAAACCTCAGGCTGGAATATTCCTCCACTGCCTGAAGAATCCGGATTCCACCCAATTCAATCTGCCCGTATTGGTAGAGATACCCGAAGGTGTGGATGCGGAGATGCTGTGCCGCGAGATGACGGAAAGAATCTGTTCGCTGGATGCCGTGTTCACCCGCTTCATTATGGGCGACGACGGCAAGCCGTTGCAGTATTACGCTGAGCGAAAGATGCTTCAGGCTGAGAGGCTTGAGATGAGCGAGGAAGACTTTGCCCGCTACAAAAGGAACGGCATGATACGTCCTTTCAATATCTTCGACGAAGCTCCCCTGGCGCGCATTACTCTCTGCTCAACAGAAAAATCCCGCTATCTTATCACCGACATTCATCATATCATCTGCGACGGCTGGACGCTGAATATGCTGCATGATTTATCCCACCCAGCCCCTCTCAGTCTGCCAGCCACCGTTCACCTATCAACCACCGTTCGCCTGCCAGCCACCGTTCCCGACGGTTTTGCCGTCGGCAAAAATGCCCTGAACCGCAAGAGCATCAAAGAGGCTGTCTTCGCCGACCTCAGCCACCATACCGATCAACGTGCTGGACAACAGGTAAGATGCTCTGAGATTATGGAGAAGAGTGCCATTGACACTTGGTGCAAGGAGCATGGCGTGACGGCAAATGATTTCTTCATGTCTGCCTTCTGCGTGGTGATGTCGCGACTCACACGACTGAACACGATGGGCTTCTATACGATGAGTCACGGACGAACGGACAGGCAGACAAGGAATGCTATGGGCATGTTCGTTAGGTCTGTGCCGATGATTGCCTCCATTGATTGGAGCAGCGACTGTCTTACGCTCATGAAAGCTCTTCACAGAGAGCACCTTTCTGCCCTTCGCCATAGTGAGCATTTCACGATGTCTGACCTTTACGAAGAGAGTGGAATAGCGCCGGCAGTCTATTTCAATTTCCTTGGCTGGGAACGTATGCGCGAATGTCTGCGAATGAAAAACGGCATGGCATTACTGGCTGAGCAGCCTTGCCGACCGTCCGTAGATGACAACCTCGGCGTGGAGATTTACCTTAAGGGGGATGATTACGAGATTCGCTGTCAGTCAAGTGTGGCGGTTAATCCAGAACCAGTAGTAAGGCAGGTGGCAAGGAGTGTAAGACTCGTGGCACAATGGATGATGGAAAATGCCTCTAATCCTCTTAAAGAGGCTTCTCTCGTTAGCAGCAATGAATCTTCTGCGCTGATGACTTTGGGCGAAGGTGAAGCTATGAACTTCAATCCCGATGACACTTTCCTCACCCTTTTCCGCAGACAGGCTCTTAAGACTCCCGACTCAATAGCCATCGTTGATGACGAAAGGCAAATCACCTACGCAGAACTGCTGGATGAAAGTCTCTCCATAGCCGAAACGCTCAAGGCTGAAGGCATCAAAAAAGGCGACTGTATCAGCATCCCGATGGAGCGTAAAGCTTCCTTCGTGGCCTACACCATAGCGACAGAAATGGCAGGTGCCATCGCTCCAATCTTTTACACTTCCGGTTCCACAGGCTCTCCAAAGGGCGTGATGGTGTCGCATAAGGCGAAGGCTAACCTAATCCAGTTCATCGCCAGGAAGTGGGAACTTACGGAAAAGAGCCGGATATGCTGCCATTCCGACTTTGCCTTCGACGCTTCGGTAGAAGACCTCTACCCTATCCTAACCGTCGGCGGCACGCTGTTTATCATGCCTGAAGACATTCGTCGCGACATAGACCAGATACACGACTTCATCATCCGGAACCGCATCACTGGCGGCTGCTTCACAACGCAACTCGGACAGATGCTGTTGCAGCGTTACCCTGACCTGCCGATGGATTATCTCGTTGTTGGCGGAGAAAGAATGACTGTTGCTCCCGACTGCCGCTGCAAGCTGATAAACACTTACGGCCCGACGGAGTTCACCGTTGACGCCACTTATCATATTATAGACAAGCATCGCCACTACGACACGATACCTATCGGTCGTCCTGTGGCTAACACTTCCGTCTATATCCTGGACGACTGCCTGCAACTCATACCAAAGGGAATGACCGGAGAGCTGTGTCTCGCCGGTGTTCAGATGGCTGACGGTTATATTGGCGATAAGGAACTGACAGACCGTAAGTTCGTAACAACTCCTTTCGGAAAGAAGGTTTACAGGACTGGCGACCTCGCAAGATGGAATGATCGTGGAGAACTGGAATACGTCGGTCGAACGGATTCGCAGCTGAAGATTCGCGGTTATCGCGTAGAACCAGCAGAGATTGAGGCTCGCATGGCGGAACATCCCAAGGTTCTTATGCAGACAGTAAGACCTTTCACGGCTGCTGGCGACACGCATCTTTGTGCTTATTATGTAGCGGATGGAGAGATTAGTGCATGCGAGATGAGGGCTTATCTCTCTACGCTGCTCAACGATTACATGGTTCCCGATGCCTACATGCAGCTCGCAGAGATGCCACTGACCCAAAGCGGAAAGGTGGATGCCAAGAGACTTCCACAACCTAAGCTGACTGGCAGCACAGAATATATTGAACCTAAAGACGGACTTGAACAACTGATCGCCAATGCTTTCGCAAAGGTACTCGGCGTGGAGAAGGTCGGCGCAACAGACGATTTCTTCACTCTTGGCGGCACATCCCTGAATGCCATCGGCGTTGTCGTGGAGGCAGAAAAGCAAGGCATCAAATTCCCTCTCAATAATCTCTTCAAATACAAGACGCCAAGGGCAATAGCCCACGCCGCCCCTCTCTGCCAGCCCGCCGCCCTTCTCTGCCAGCCCGCCGCCACTGTTCCCGACGGTTTTGCCGTCGGACAAACCCCTACACCCCGCACAGCCCCTGTGCCAGAAGCGTCAGCTTCTGGTCTGCCCGTCCCTGCACCGAATCCCTCAGAGCGCCCTATCCTTCTCCTCGGCTCCACCGGCTTCCTCGGAATCCATATTCTCCATGAACTCCTTTCCGACGAAAGCCGCAAGCGCATCATCTGCCCCGTAAGACCAAAAGAAGGCAAAGATCCCGCAACAAGACTAAAGGAAACATACAACTATTATTTCCGCTCTCCCGACAATCCCAAACCATCTCTTGACCATGAGCGGCTTTCTGTCCTCACGCCCCCATTCGGAGGTTGGGGTGCTTTGGAGTTAGAGGGAGTCTTAGTCATCAACTGCCTCGCCAACGTCAACCACTTCGCAGCCGACAGCAGCATTATGGATGTCAATGTAGGAATGGTCAGAACCCTTGTGGATTACTGCATCAGAACCAACAGCCATCTTATCCATATTTCCACCATAAGCATTGCCGGAATAGCAAGTAAGCAAAAGATAGGAGAAGGACTTGTGCTCACAGAGAAAGACTACGACATCGGTCAGAACGTGGACTTCAACGAATACATAAAGTCCAAGTTCCTTGCCGAAGGAATCATCCTCGATGCCGTAAGAAACAAGGGACTGAAAGCCAGCATAATGCGAGTGGGCAATCTCTCTGCAAGAAGCACAGACGGCAAGTTCCAGATCAACCCAGATACCAATGCCTTCCATTCGGCAGTGCAAGCCATAACTATGCTCGGCTGCGTACCGGAAACCATGAAGAATGTCTCTTTCGACCTCTCTCCTGTTGACCTAACAGCAAGAGCCATACTGAAACTTATCTCCATCCCCGACAACAACCTCATCTTCCATCCTTTCAGCAGTCAGCCCACATACGTCAGCGACATTGTGAAATCACTGAACGATTCCGGAAAAGCGGTAAGATTCGTTACGGATAAAGAATTCAGCGACATTTTCCGTCAAGCAAAGCAAGACCCCGAGAAAGTCAACAAACTGCACGCACTCCTTGCCTACGACCTACCAGACAACATGGAAAGAGTACCAGTCAGCAACGATTACACGACAATGCTACTAATGCTAAATAAGTAATGCAGAGTTTCCCTATTCAAAGTATTCGGGATTATACATTCGATCAAGTTCCTCAGCTATGACAGCCATTTCATGACGTAACGACTGCGGTTCAAGAACCTGAATATCCAAACCATTGTATAATATAGCCCGGCAGAAATCTGGCATTATTCGCATTTTATATTCAAAAACAGAATAATCCTCATGCTCTTCCACCATACGCTGCGAATGGTGCAGCGGAAGCGTTTCAATCCATCCTCGCTGATATTCAGGAACT
This sequence comes from Prevotella sp., assembly GCA_045600885.1. GTDB lineage: Bacteria > Bacteroidota > Bacteroidia > Bacteroidales > Bacteroidaceae > Prevotella. The sequence goes on along the minus strand of JAZRYU010000051.1, from coordinate 584 downwards.
GCAAGAAGCACTCGTTCCATAGGACGGTCGAAGTTAGAATATACACCATAAAAATCCGCGAAATAGTCGGCAGGCTTGAAGCCTTCTGGCATTTTGAATTCTTCATCAAGAGTGAACAAAGCCTTTATCCTGTCCAAGGCATATACACGCATTACTCCATATTTTTTGAAAGGCGACGGCTCGTCTTCTCTCGGCTGCTTGTCAACGAGCTTCGCCAACACATACCAACGACGTTGGTGCATCTTCACGCACATCGGAGCAAACTTTATCCTATTGATGTTCACATCAGTATTGAACTTCTTGTAGCTCATTTCCATCAGTTTACCATCTTTCATGGCATCCATTATCTTTGTCAGACACGCATAACTGGAAGGAATACTCTCCAGCAGAATGCGATCCTTCATATCCTCGCTTTCAACGATACTCTCATGAACAGCCACCGACTCAAGCATCCAGTTCAAGGAAGTTCTGTCTTCTATTGCTTTAGGATTAGCAATATAATAATACCTATTCCTACGGCATTCAATATAAACCTTATGCTCAGCAGCGATTCTTTTGCGCCAGTTATAGAAAGTCTTTTCGCC